>NZ_JBFUHJ010000389.1:0-5438 GCF_056402455.1 Paenibacillus sp. P4_A7
CCTTGCTGCTTCAAATAATTGTAGAGCTGAGAGCGATGATGGAAGGTGTGCGTAACGATCTCAATCAACCATTTTATCTGAACGGCACCGTGATCTAAGTAAAAAGCTTTTGTTGATTTGTTAAGCAGCTCATCTTCGGTTAAGGATGTCATATATTCCTTCAATGCTTCATAATTTGAGCGCAAACGGTTGGCCAATTCCACAGGATCAATTATTTCAGAAACACTAGTCTCGACCTTCTCCACTTCCTGCTGTGTTGATTCTTGAAGAATCGCCAGATCGGATGCTGGAATAGAGACTAGGTGATGCACAAGCTGCAGCAAACTCCTCATATTGTCTTGTGGCTGATAGTTCCATTCCTCCGGCTTAATCCGCTTAATTAGATTTTCAGTCGTTCTTACTGAAAGCTCAAGCTCCTCCAGCAGATGATCACGAATATGCATAACACCACTCATGAAAAACATTCCCTTCTCTTATGTAATGAGATTAATATTAAACCACATTAACTATCCATTTACTTGCTGATAACGACTGCTTAACTGACTAGCTATTCCAAAGATTTCTTTCTTTAATGCAAGAGGCTCCAATACCTCGGCATCTAATCCAAGCGTAAAGAAAAATTGGATCGCCCAGGTCCACTCTGATACAGGGCACATAAAATCGAGTTCCCATTCGTCATCTGAAACGGGTTTCACGTATTCTCCAATATGCGGATCTCGTTCCGCAAGCAAGGCCCCTCGGTAAGTAAGTTTTACTAGGACACGAATGGGCTGTGAGATGTCATCCGATTTTTTTGGCACCATTTGTGCTTGGTAGATGTCCGATTCCGATTTGTCCATGGCCACAATCTGCTCAAATCGATCAGCTCGGAAGTTGCGCAGTTCTTGATGTTGAATGGAATAAGCTTCACAATACCAAAACCCATAAGCCATATAAACCCGATGAGGTAACAGCTGCAGCCATCTTTGATGCTTTTCGGAACGGTAATGAGCATTTATCCATATGGATTCCGCAGCAAAGGTAAGCAGTTCCGATAACAAAGGGGTCTTATAGCTGCGATTTGGAACATCCATTTCAATATGATTCAGAACCGGTTCGACTTGCTCAAGAATACTCTGCGGCATGATCGCTCTTATCTTATTCATCGTAGTCCAGCGGGCCTGATTGAATGGCGTATCGGACAGCTTCGTCAATGCATTCAACGCAAACAATAAAGTTAGAGCTTCTTGGGAGTCGAAATGCAGTGGTGGCAATTTGTAGCTGTCCATCAGATGGAATCCTCCGCTTGGACCGGTCGTTGCATAAAGTGGAATACCCATTTCGGATAGAGCTTCCATATCACGCAAAATGGTTCTTTTGGAAACCTCTAATTGATCGGCTAAAGATTGCGCTGTCACCGTTTTTTGCTGCAGAGCGATCAGGATAGCCATTAGCCTATCAACCTTTTTCAAAACTGTATTTCCTCCTTTCTACTCTCAGAATAACATAGTATTGGTGACACCATGCATGTCATCAATTCATTGGGCTCGGTTCAATTTTCACGCCATCAATCAATGATTGAAGAGTCTCGAACCAGTTCTTTAAACGTATCAATGAAGAGCTGCGGATGGTTTTTAATCGTATAGGAGAATACGCCTTGCCTTGTATGCAAATAAAGCAATCCTCCCTCTCCCCCGATCTGTTTATAAGATAAATCAAATACATCTAGGATTGGAAATTCCCGATGCTTAGTCACTATTCTCTCCTTATATAAATACATCAGCCGATCTTCAACAACTGTTAGTTGCTCTAGGCTAGTTATTTTTCTCTCCACTTTAAAATAAGACTGTACAGCAATCCAATTCATTGATAACCTCCACTATTTACTACGCTAACTATACCAAAGATAAACTGCACTTTACAAAGAGGCTACTTACACCCTTCCATGCAAACAAAAAAAAGAGTGCGTAATAGCTACGCACTCTTACAAATCATATCCTTTACTACAAACCCAACCTTTGWCCTTTCTCTAGACGCACAATCTGCTGTTCACCGGTATCAGCCAGTTCTCTGAACTGATTAATGGTTTCTCGCATTTTAGGCAGTGCCTCCTGCTTGTAAGTGCTAATAGAATCTAGAGCAGATAACACGTCTGTGAATGCCTGCTTTAAAGTGTCTACTGAAATACTGGCCTCAAGAGATTGTTTATGAATCGCCGCGCCTTGATCTTTCAGCATTTTTGAGGTGCCACTAATTAGACTGTCAGTGGTTTGATTGAGAAGTTCGATTTTTTGGAGGACAATTCTTTGATTATAGAGCGCACTCGCTACCGTAACTGAAATTTTCAAAGCTGAAATAGTTACATTTCTCGCTCTATCCACCCCTCTAATCAGCTCTTTGTTATTTCTCATTACAACCTCGATTGCCATAATTCCCTGTTGATTAACGACCATCATTTGCTGCAAGTCCATCACGCGCTGCCGCAACGGAAACAGCACTTCTTCTGTTATGAACCGTACTTTATCTTCGGACTCGTTGCGTAATTTGGCATCTTCAATTTGAGTTTCTATCTCTGAATCCATCAGCATGCCGAGCTGGATTTCCTTTTGCAGCCTTTTTGTAAGATCCCGTAGTGCCTGCTGTTCAAATTGCAGCGTAGTATTGTCATTCTTTAGCACCGACTTGCCCTTATCCAATGAAGTGATAATATCCGAAATGACTGCATCTGCTCTTTGATACTTAACAAAATAGGTCCGCAGAGGATTAAAAAACTTCCCAAGGAATCCTCGCTTTGCGAAGTCTACTGCACTCGGATCCAGATCCTTCAACTGTAGATGCAGTTCAGTTAAACCTTTTGCTACTTGGCCACCCTCATCGCCCGTTTTCGATAAATTTCCTACTGATACTTGCAAGAGGGAATTTTTCTCCGAGGATGATCGCATTGTACCGACACCAAAGCTATCAATGGATTGCAGGATCTCTTTGCGCTTTTCTATGGACTCCACATCCAAGGCCAAAATGGTCGAAACATTATTTGCCGCCAGCTCTTTAAGCTGAGATATTTCCTCAGGCTCCGGTTTAACCTGTTCTTCAATAACTGACTTAAGCTTTTCTGGGCTTACCACTTCCATTGTAAATGACATTGCAACCCCTCCTAAAAAGTTTTGAGAAGCAGAACTTGCTGCGAACGCTCGCGCTTAGAAATGAAATTACATCTGAACATTCAGTAGATTGCTTATTTTGTAAACAACATCGTCTGTATCTGCATTGATGCTAGCTGCCTCATTAATACTTGAGATGTTTTGAAGTGCTTTTATATCGGCATTGTAGCCAATCGTGTAAATGGGGATTTTGTAGGTCTCAATTAACTCTCTGATATCCTTAAGTGAATGCCCTTCGTTGGTTTCTCCATCACTTAAAACAAAGATTAAAGGCTTCATATCCGGGTTAAGTGCTAATTCAGCTTTAAGCATTTTCATCGCCACCACAATACCATCAAAGGTGGCTGTACCGCCCGCAGCCTGAAGGCTGTCTACAGCTCCTACAAACATGGACTGCTGATTCGTGTCGTACTTCGCTATAGGAAGATTGATTGAAACACTGCTGGAGTAAGATACAAAGCCAATACTATTATCCCTGCCCAAGTACTTCTGACCTGTTAATAACGACTCCTTCAATCGATTTAGAGGTTCACCAGCCATACTTCCTGATACATCGGCTACAAATACCGCAGCAATCGGTTTATTTCCATTTTTCTTTTCCTTCCACAATTTCTGTGCAGAGGATAAAAGGCTACCATCAACTACTTCACGTTCTGAATGGTAATCTTCTAAGCCATTGAAGCCCCTCTCATCAGCTAAACTTTGATATTTCTCTTGTTCTACGAACTCGGCAAACTTCTTAATCATTTCCAACTTATCTTGTGGTAAATCACCCAAGGCGTAAAGCGGGCTGTCATGCCTCACACCAAAAGGAGTAAAAACATAACCTCCCTTAAGATCTGCAGCATTTACATAGGTTTGATATTCTAAGACGAAAGCATCAAGCATCCCAGACTTGGCTGCATCACGCATTTGTATCGTTGTGGACGCAATGAAAGGTACATTTGCTTGAAATTTCTCGAATCCTTGAACCGCTTTGTCTCCAAGTAAATCAGTGCTATCGAAAGTCTCAAGAGCAGTCACGAGAAAGTTTAATCCGGTAGAACTGGCGAATGGATCCGTGTATCCCATGGCGAGTTCATTGTCCGCTATAGCGTCTGTAATCGTTTTAATGTTTAGAGAACCGTACTTTTCTACCAACTCATCATATTTTGACTTCTTTGCCACAACACCTGCTACATTTCCGACAAGCCGCTTCGATATTAGCTGTGTGTTAATTCCTTGTGCTTTGACCATTTCACCCCACAACTCATTTGACGGAGTGAAGGCATCCGGAACATACTTACCAGATCTTATATAATCCGTGGCGGTACCCGAAGCAATATTACGAATTTTAACTGAAATAGCCTTTCCATTTACTTCAATATTGGACTTATTAAATTCAGTAGCTACTTCATTTAACCACCCGTCAATTCCAGTGCCTGATTTCTCTGTAGAGGAGAAAATCTCTACGAAACTGTCCGTTGTGTTAGCTACAGAGATAGGAAATTTAGAAATATCGGGCAATGAATCACCGGCTCCAACAGGATCAAGGTCTATCTGCCCCTTTATTTGTTCCTCGGTAGCTACCGAAATATTTTTGTAGAGCTTATCTAGTCGTTTATCAGCATCCTCTGAAGTTACTTGTGTTTTTGTTTTCCCTAAATTAGATGTTAAGCTGATCCCATAATAGACAAGACCAAAAACGATCGCTGCGATAACCACTAATACTACAAACGCTTTGCTTTTACTGGCCACACTCATCTCCCCTTTATTACGTATAAAATTTCGTCTGCTTGATTAAAGCGTCTATTTCCTTCATGCAAGGCATCTCTTCGACATCTCGATAATCTGTACTTCCTAGTCGAGATATCTCCAACAGCAACTTATCTAATTTCAACAAAATTTCTTCATTTGCTCCAAGATATCCAGTAACGTTAGCTAAGTACTCATTAAATAGTTCTGTTTTTTCTTGAACCAATTTATTAGAAAACTTTGCAGATCTTTGCTGATTAGCAAAGGTTGCTAGCTCTGATGCATCGAAGACACTAAGCTTAATAAGAATGCCACTGATATTCAGATAAAAAAGTTTTTCTATCTCATAAATGACAGAAATGAATTTCTTGTAGCTTAACTCTGTTTGATCAAATCTCTGACTAAGGACATTCAACAAGGTATCCTTCTTCTTTTCTAATCGATTCAATTGATCCAGAGCAAGAAGAATATCCTTCTTTAACACCTTTTCATTTTTATAATGGGTTAGAGCAACTATGTAATCCTCATGTGTTTTAATGTCTTTGACATACGTAACAATTGGAG
>NZ_JBFUHJ010000390.1:0-5434 GCF_056402455.1 Paenibacillus sp. P4_A7
GCTGCTGAGCAATCGATGGAACACTGCAATGATCAATTGCAATTCCTCGACTATGTAGAAAATCTCTCGCTGCTGGCGTTAGTTTGCAGTTATCCGGTAAAGGAAACGGATTAGGTATTCCGCTTACGAGCAGCACTCGCAATTGTGCTTCAGTAATGAAGGCCATATTGCATTACCCCTGAGCTTGCGGCAGGATACCTTCAATATCCGAATGTGGTCTTGGGATAACGTGTACAGATAACAATTCTCCAACTTTCTCGGCAGCCGCAGCACCTGCATCCGTAGCAGCTTTTACAGCGCCAACGTCTCCACGTACCATAACCGTTACGATTCCTCCGCCTACATGCTCCTTACCGATAAGTTTAACGTTTGCTGCTTTAACCATTGCGTCAGCCGCTTCAATCGCTCCTACCAAACCTTTTGTTTCAATCATTCCTAAAGCTGTTTGTTCTCCTGCCATTTAAAATTCCTCCTATTAGTTAAGTGATGGATTGCTCAATTCGTTCAAACTTTTATTTACGTTATGATACTTGCATTTMCTCTAGCACTTTCCGAATAATCTGCATGACTTCTTCACGACTAATGTCTGAGGTCACTTGATTCTCAACACGCTGAGTAATTTGCTCTGTTCGCTCCGCTAGTTCCATCTCACGAAGGCCGAATGCAACTCTCTTAATATTCATAAGATGCATAGGGCCTACATTATCTGAAGTGATGTTATGCCCATACGAACCGCAACCTAACGTCAGAGAAGGAAAAATACCTGTAACTGCGCCGATTGCCCCAAACGTCGTACCAGCATTTACGATGATTCGTGAAGCTGGTTTCTCTAAACCAAATGCTTCAACTACGTCGAGCTCTTTGCAATGGATCCCAATGGAATGACCAAGACCTCCGTTCTCCAGCAGCTTTGTACAAATATGGCAACCATCTCTCCAGTTGTCGCATGTATACAAGGCTAGAATCGGACAAAGCTTCTCCACGGAAAACGGAATCGATTTACCGATTTCGGTTTCTTCAGCGATTAACACTTGAATATTCGAAGGAATGGAGAAACCCGCCATCTCAGCGATAAATGATACGGATCTGCCGACAATGTTTGGATTTAATCTGCCACCCACCATAATGACGGATGCGATCTTGTCCTTTTCCTCGGGACTCAGCAGATAACCTCCATTAAAATGGAGCTGCTCGATGACCTGAGGTTTAATCGACAAATCAGTTACAATAGCTTGTTCAGAGGCACAAATAGTGCCGTTATCAAATGTCTTACTTTGAATGATGCGACGTACAGCATCTTTAATGTCTGCGCTTTTATGGATATAAACTGGAACATTCCCAGGTCCTACGCCATATGCAGGTTTGCCGGAGCTATATGCAGATCTAACCATCGGAGTACCGCCGGTCGCCAAGATCAAATCTGATAGCTTCGACTTCATTAACTCCTGTGTAGCCTCCATCGTCGGCTCCGACATGCATAGGACGGCATCCTTCGGTCCGCCAGCTCTTTCAATAGCCTCCCGCATGATGCGAGCAGACTCTACCGTACATCCTAGCGCAGAAGGATGTGGACTAAATACGATCGCGTTCCTGGTTTTTATCGAAATAAGTGATTTATATAGTGTAGTTGAAGTTGGATTGGTGGAAGGAACAATTCCACATATGACACCAAAAGGCTGAGCAATTTCCCAAATCTTATTCGTCTCATCTTTATGAATAATACCGACTGTCTTCATATCCTTAATTGCTGTATAGATGTTACGTACCGCGAATAAATTTTTCGTCTTTTTGTCTGCCGGTTTGCCAAAGCCYGTTTCGTCCACCGCCATCCGGCCAAGGCGTTCCGCATCACGTTCGCCAGCCTCCGCCATAGCTTTGACAATCTCATCAATCCGACTCTGAGAAAAAGTTTCGAGTACTTTCTGCGCTGCTTTCGCCTTACGCAGCAGCTCTCTCGCTTCCTGGATCGATCTCAGATCCTTATCCTCTATTGACAACCTCCTCACACCTCCCTGATCTAAGTTTCAATAAGCAAGGCCACAAGTGCTGCCTTGTTTGCTTTACTGATATCCAAGCCTGAGTAATACTGTCCGAGCAGGCTTCGAGCGCGTTTCCGCAATTCAGTTATAGTTAGTTTGAGTAGGTGAGTCTCATCAATCACTTCATCGTCTTTAATAGGTAAGCCCTTTTTTTGCTTGATCCATTGGGAGAAATCGAAAGCGGGTCTTGGAATAACKCTATAATGGAGTAGTTTACCCATCGATTTCGCAACTTCCTTACCAGCATTTACAGCTTCCTTCACCGACGAAATATCACCATAGATGTACACGGTCATTATTCCTGCATCTGCCTTTTCATAAGAATAAATGGTTACGTCTGCCGTCTTTGCCGCACAATCTGCAGCTGCGATTAAAGCAGTGAAACCCAACGTTTCGATCATTCCGAGTGCTTGTCCATTTAACATGCGGGTATCCTCCTGCTAGATGACTATCGGCTTATGAGCTACGCTCTTCACGCCTTCCGCAAACGCTTCTGCCGCCGCCATACAATTCGATTGCGTGCCTGTCAGCAAAGCCCCGGCAAAGTTAGTTTCAGTCGGAGGACCGAAGAAACGACACACCGTAACATGAGCTTCCTTCAACGCATGGTCTAAACCAACTATGGCCTCCGCAGGCGGTGCAATTAGATAGGCCAACGGCTCTCCCTCGCTTATACCGGCTAGTTCAGATAGATAAGTCCCTGTTCTGGAAATAACATGTGCGTAATACACATGGCTATTATCCGAATTCAACGAATAAAAGCACGCCGAATGCTTCATCACATCGACTACAGCTTCCAATCCGCTTGCAACCTCTTCAGGATTCGGCCCACCTAGTATCCCGATAAATTCGCCAGAGAGTGGGCCGGAGGCATGTGCTGAGCCTGCATAGAAAGATTTTGCATACACCACTTCCACTCCAGCCCTTTTTGTTGCCTCATCCAGAGCGGTATAACCAACATCGTCAATGGTTGAAGTAAAGATTCCTAAACTGCGGATATGCGGCTTAACGTTCAATTGGGCTGCTAATAGAACGTTTACATTTGGAATAATACGAACAACAAGTGGGGTAGCCCGTACTTCCCGATCCATTTTGACACCAACCTCACTTTTTATTAATTGCTCTACATTACTATGCGCTGGATACCTTCTATGAGACTTAGGCTATCCAATAAACGTAATTTTTTTTGATTATTCTGACTCCTATTCATCTTCCAAAGGTACACTTATCCTATTACCTTTTTCAAAATAAACGATTTCCTTATATCCCGTCTGTATCGCAAGATCCATAGCCTCATCTAATAAAGTGCCTATATCATCTGGAAAATGAGAATCCGAGCTTAGCGTAATGGGCACACCATGCTCATATAATTTACTCAAGAAGGTCGGGCTAGGACACATTTCCTTAACTGGATAGCGATAAGCTAGTCCCGTATTAATTTCCGATGCTACATTTGCCTTTTTCAGAGTAGCGGCTACATCGTCATACATCTCGATCATCTCATGCTCATCTGGTCTATAGTTAAATACCTTTAAGTTATCAAGATGGGCAATAATATCGAAAATACCTGAATTAGCAGCATTTTTCACATGCTCAAATGAATACTTGTACAGGTCTAGCAAATCCTTGCTCTCGTAAATTTCTTTTGTCTCGGGGTTATCAAAACCCCATCCATCTAGAAAGTGTACGCTTCCAATAACGTAATCCAGCTCGTACTTGCCAAGCAATTCCTTAAGCTCGGCTTCTCCCCCTGGAAAATAATCGGCTTCCACACCGATGGATAGCGGATAGCCTTTTTGCTGCATCTTACGTGCGGCATTCAGAAAATCATGGATGGAACAAGTGCGAACCCTATCGTACCAGTAACGCTGTAAACGACCGAGCTCGCTGTCATCCATTAGTATATATTTCTCATAGTAGTCACGGAACTCATCAAACCTATAGAGATGATCTACCATTCCAAATCTTTGAATGCCTTTCTTCTGACCTTCTATGAAATAAGCCTCTAACCATCTATCTGAAAAACAACCTTCTTCTAATCTTACTTTCAACTGATCAAAAGTTTCTTCCATCCAAGCCAATGTATTCCGTTCACTGACTGGCATTGTTACCTGTGGGACGACTTTTAATGCTTTTGCTGTTCTCTGCAGCCAATTAAAGGAGTAAGGCCCTTCCTCCAAGTGGAAATGAAAATCTACTTTCACTTTTATTCCTCCTTATCTGCAATGTGAATCGTAATATCTCTGTCCCTCATATATTGCTTCCATTCGTCTGAGCATTGACTATCTGAAATGACGGTGTAGACATCCTCCAGCGAACAAATATTTGCGAATGTGGCCTTGCCAAGCTTAGATGAATCAGCTAGAAATATGGTTTCATCAGCACGTTCCATCATCTTCCGTGAAATGGTAGCTTCAGAAATTTCATAGTCTGTAATGCCATCCAATAACGAGACTCCACCCGCAGAAATGAATGTCTTGTTCACTCTTAATTGATTTAAAATCAAATCAGAGAGTGGTCCTGAAGTCGTTTGTTGATTCTTGTTCACTTCGCCGCCTATAAAAATAATTCGACCTGGGAAAACCTCCATTGCCAGAAGCATTGCCGGTGAAGAATGAGTAACAATCGTTACGTCCGAATGGTTTTTTAAATTCCTAATTATCTCCAGCGTCGTTGTCCCATTTCCTAGTAAAACGGTATCCCCATTATTAATTAAGGATGCCGCAAATTTACCTATCACCGTCTTTTCAGGCGCATGGAGCAATGTTTTTTGATTAAATGGAAGCTCCAAGGAGTCGGCTCGAACCTTGACGGCTCCACCGTAAACCTTCCTGAGTTTCCCTGCACTATCCAGACGCTCTAGATCTCTTCTAATCGTTTCAGTCGATACATTGAACTCATCAGCAAGGATAGGAACCTCAACCTTACCCTCTTTTATCAAATGTTCTAGTATCTTTTTCTTTCTCTTCTCAAATGATAAAGACACATATGTCACCCTATCTAAGTATTATCCGCCGTTCCCCGCTTGCTGCCATCCAATACCACATAGCCAAATTTAGAAAAGAACTAAATTCCCGAATAATTGGAATTTTGTTGATTTATTTGTATTATAAGCGGTTTCAAAAACATTGGTCAACATAAAAACACATTATTAGTGAGTTTATTTTGTTTTTATGTGGTTCTAATGATTCGAACCAAAAATCTGAATGTTTTTCGTTTTTTAACTCATGTTTGGGATGGAATAAAAAAAACAGATGCCGAGGCATCTGTCCGTYTTATTAATTTTAATATCATTCTTGATTTGCTGACCTTATGGGTTGCGATTCTATCCATTCTATCAAGAATTGTTCAGTACGACTCTTTATTGAATCACGCACTTCACGAGACTTCTCAAT
>NZ_JBFUHJ010000391.1:0-5434 GCF_056402455.1 Paenibacillus sp. P4_A7
GATGAGCTTCGTCAGACTATTGCTGTAATGGGCGGCGAAGATTGGCAAATGTGGATGGATGAGCTTCAACAAGCAGGCGTGCTCGCTGAAGGCGCAACAGCTGTCGCTTATTCCTATATCGGACCAGAGATAACGCATGCTGTATACCGTGAAGGTACAATCGGTGCAGCGAAAAACGATCTTGAAGCAACCGCACACCGTCTGAACGAACAGCTCGGAGCTCACGGAGGACGTGCATTCGTATCCGTAAATAAAGCGTTAGTTACACAATCAAGCTCAGCTATCCCTGTTGTCCCTCTCTATATCTCTGCGCTCTATAAGGTTATGAAGGAAAAAGGCATTCACGAGGGCTGCATCGAGCAGATGTATCGTTTGTTCTCCGAGCGTCTATATGGCGCTGGAAAAGCAGCTGTTGACGAGAAGGGTCTTATTCGCGTAGACGATTGGGAGATGAGACCAGAAATTCAAGCCGAGGTTGCTAAGGTTTGGGAAGAGCTATCAACAGAAAACGTTTATAGTTTATCTGATCTTGAGGGCTACCGCCGCGAGTTCTTCCAACTGTTTGGCTTTGAGACAGATGGTATCAACTACGAGGCTGATGTTAATCCTGAAGTAAATATTCCAAACCTACGTTAGTCTAAATAACAAAAAAAACGCTGGATGACCGAAGTAACGGCCTCTAGCGTTTTTTTGTTTACTAGTCACTATTCATAAACGTATCTAAATCCTTATCCGCCTTTGATTGATTGCAAGCATTACAAGCACAGACGCAATTATCAGGAGTCRTGTGTCCGCCCTTCGCACGCGGCAGCATATGATCTATCGTATCCCCAAACTCTCCGCAAAAATAACAAGTATGATTATCCCGATCCAATATATACTTTCGAAAATCCTTGTTGCTGAACAACCGGCGAATGGTATGACGGTTAACAAGGACCGCAGCATGCTCCTTCACAAGTGTAACCGCCAGCTCCAATTCGATTTCTTGATGCCACCTTCTGCCTTTATCCGTACGACCACGCATCCAAATCATGCCCTGACGTGTCGTCTTCAAATAGATGGAATCATCGGGCAATTGAGCAGCAGAAACTGAGAGCGATTGCTGCTGCTTTACTTTTGCAGAAGCCTGTCCACGTAAAGCCTTCGGTTCTAAAGCAACTGGTGGCATCGTATCACCCATAAACACTTTGATCGTGCTCTTTTCTATCGTCTTACGGCAATCCCGACATGCGCCGCGACGCGCGCCTGGACTCGATCTCCGGCCCGTTCGACGTAAAAATTCAGTAACGGTCTTACTTTCCTTACAGTAAGCGCATTGTTTATACAGAAGTTGATCGCTATCGCCCATCAGCTATTGCGGGACGTAATCTCTCAACGCTCCCGCTTCCGTCCCCTCAAGGTTTTCTTCTATTATACCATTATTTAACGTTAACTCGCTTGATAAAGAAGGCAACAATCAAACCAATTATAGCAACAACCATTGCAAATATAAAAGCGTTCTGAATACCAGCTGTCAAAGCAAGTGGCGCATTGGCCGGATCAACCGGATTTGCTACGCCTTTCATAAAGCTAGCCGCACCCGCAGTCATAATACTTACTGCAACCGCTGTACCAATGKCACCTGCTACTTGCTGCAATGTATTCATAATAGCTGTACCATCTGGATAAAGCTCACGCGGCAGCTGATTGAGACCATTCGTTTGTGCGGGCATCCATACCATTGATATACCAATCATTAGGCATGAGTGTAATACGATGATTAGAGCGATTGTCGATGCGGTTGTAATGCCAGAGAAAAACCAAAGCACTGCAGCCACAATTACAAGTCCTGGGATAACAAGCCATTTCGGGCCGTATTTATCGAATAATCCCCCCATGATCGGAGACATAATACCATTAATCAAGCCACCTGGAAGCATAATTAAGCCTGCTGTAAGAGCGGATAAGCCCAGTCCTTTAATCAAATACATCGGCAATACAAGCATCGATGATAAAATAACCATCATACAAATAAATACCATCAACGTTCCAACAACAAACATCGGATATTTAAAAGCACGCAGATTCATCATAGGCTGCTTCATTTTCAATTGACGAATGGCAAAAATCAATAGCGACAATACACCAACTATCATTGAGAGCACTACCTTACTGCTGCCCCATCCGCCTTCGCCTTCACCAGCACTACTGAATGCAAATACGATACCGCCAAAGCCTAGGGTAGAAACTAAAATAGAGAAAAGATCAATTTTCGGCTTTGTAATCGTCGATACATTTTGCATATAGACAGCACCGAATAATAAAGCGATAACTAAGATAGGCAGTGACAACCAAAAAATCCAATGCCAGCTAAGGTTTTCAATAAGAAGTCCTGCCATTGTCGGTCCAACAGCTGGTGCCACCATTATAACGAGTCCAATAATACCCATCGCCGCTCCGCGTTTCTCTGCCGGGAAAATAATGAGTATCGTATTAAACATTAACGGCAGTAAAAGCGCAGTACCTACTGCTTGAATAATACGGGCCGTAAGCAGCACTTCAAAACTTGGCGCCAACGCAGCTATTAACGTTCCGATAACGGAAAAAATGAGTGAGGTTATAAACAATTGCCTCGTTGTGAACCACTGCAATAATAATCCTGAGATCGGAACTAAAATACCTAGCGTCAATAAATATCCTGTAGTTAGCCATTGCACAGTTGGTGCTGTAATATTAAAAATTTCAATTAAATCACTTAATGCTACATTTAATGCCGTTTCACTAAACATTCCGATGAAACCACTTAATAGTAACGAAATCATAATCGGCATTACTTTATACTTTTGACCTTCTTTTCCTTGTGACCCGCTCATAGTTGCTTGCAAAATCTCCACTCTCCTGATGTCTATTATCTATTATCTATTCATGACTTCTCAGAGAGAAGGACACTTATTAATTAAATGAGGTATACATTTTGATGCAACCACTAGCGGCTGCTTGTCTTTATGCGTCTGAGCAAGTATTAACGCTCCTTCAAGCAAAGAGACAATTACAGAACCTAACTCCATTGCGTGACTAGCTTTCATGCCTTTTTGCTGTAAACTTTCCGCTATGACCGCTTGCCAAGCATCAAATACATCCTGACCTGCCTTTCTAAGTTTTTCACTTATGGAAGACATCTCAACTGCCATCCAAAAGCTAAATGGCATATACACTTGATAGTCAGAACTTACCACATTATCAGCCATATCCTGTGTAAAGGATTGTACCGCATCAGCCGGATCGTCAAACTGATTAAATTTAATGATCCATTTCTCAACGACAATCTCTTTAATGACAGCGATACACTCTAGTGCCAGTTCCTCTTTTCCTTTCGGAAAATAATAATACAGAGAGCCCTTTGGACAATCACTTTCTTTAATAATTTGATTTAATCCGGTAGCATGATAGCCTTGCGTGAAAAAAAGCTTCGCTGCCGTCTCCAGTATTGCTTGACGAGATTTTTGTTTATCTGACATTTATTCACCTCAATATTATAACGATTGGTCTATATAATAAAACCATTTTACAGCAGCGAAAGTCAATATTTAATTATTAACAAATCCTAAAAAACGACAAAAAGAGACAACCCAAATAAGATGGGCTGCCTCTGTGTTGTAGAAGAAGCTAATGCATTTATTTAGAAGCTAAGAGCCGCTTTTTCAGCTTGTTGAACACCAGTAGCGATAAGAGTTTCCGCTTGATCTGGAAGTTGATTGTGGCCTTCAACGATGATGGACTCAAACTCAGTTACTCCGAAGAAGCTCATAATGTTTTTGATATAATTGTATGACATTTCAGCTCCAACTGCTGGGCCTTCTGAATAAATACCGCCGCGAGCGTTAAGAAGAGCTACTTTTTTATCAGGGATTAGACCAACTAGCCCTTCAGGTGTATACTTGAACGTTTTTCCAGCTTGGTAAATATAATCGATATACGTATGCAATACAGCAGGAATTGTAAGGTTCCAAAGCGGGAAGCCAAATACAACTTTGTCTGCTGCTAGAAATTGATCGATATACTTGCCCGCTACTTCAACTGCCGCTTGCTCTTCAGCTGTAAGATCATAACCTTTAGCTGTTTTAAAGTTACCGTTGATCATGTTAGCATTCATATAAGGAAGTTCCTCTTGGAACAAATCAAGCTCAGTAACTGTATCCTCAGGGTGACTTGCTTTGTAGCTGTCAAGAAAAGCTTGGTATAGCTTTACGCTTACCGCTTGGTCTCCTCTGTCATTCGCTTTAACAAATAATACTGTACTCATTATTTTTTTCCTCCCGTGATGTATAATTTACTTTTTGTAAGTTTCTTTATTATATAAAGTTCTGGGAGCGAGAGCATCGGTACATAGACTGAAAAATCGACAAAATAATAGCTCCTTGGGCTGAGGTTAGTCCTACGACTATTGGCTTAGACAATCACATTCCATGCATTTTCATAGCCTGAACCGCATATAGCGCTGCCTGTGTACGATCAACCACATTTAATTTACTTAAAATGCTGCTCACATGCGTCTTCACTGTTTTCTCTGCTACTGTTAACGAAGTAGCAATCGCTTTGTTGCTCATCCCTTTCGTTATTAATTGGAGAACCTCCAGCTCCCTTGGCGTTAGATCAGCTAAAGATGATCCACCATCTGTATGCATTTCCTCCATTACTGACTCTGGCACCAAATGCGACAAGAGAGCTGCCGCAATGTCTGGATGCAGCTGAATATTGCCTTTATAGGCACTGCGAATGGATTCAGCCAGCTGATCCGGTTCGACATCTTTTAACATATACCCTATAGCACCTGTTTGTAAGGCTGGAATAATGTGACTACGCTAAGAGAAGCTTGTCAGGACGAGTATCTTGATCTCTGGATTTTGCTCAGCTATAATTCGGCTAGCCTCGATTCCATCCATATTGGGCATATTCAAATCCATTAATATAATATCAGGGAGCAGCTTACCTGCTAGATCAACAGCTTCCAGCCCATCATGAGCCTCACCAACCAGTTCAAAGTCAGGCTGCATATTCAGAAAGAAAGAGATACCCTTTAACACGATTTGGTGATCATCAACTAACAATATTTTTATCGTCACAACTATTCCTCTTCCTCTAGACACAATTCTGGGTCTTGCTCATAAGGTATTGTTGCTTTTACAATCGTCGGTTTTCCCTTACCACCTTTGATTAACAATTCTCCTCCAAGCGTTTCTGCCCGTTCCCGCATCGAAAGCATCCCCATCGTTAGCTTACCCCTGCGTTTTTCCACAGAAAACCCATTTCCCTTATCGGTAATTTCTAAGCAAGCAAAGTGATCAGCTTTCACTAATTGTATATGAACAGCTTTTGTATCTGCATGTTTTTTCACATTATTTAAGGCTTCTTGTCCAATTCGCAAGAAGGCTTCCTCTATAGCACGAGGCAGTTC
>NZ_JBFUHJ010000392.1:0-5404 GCF_056402455.1 Paenibacillus sp. P4_A7
CTATAAAGGAAGGCCGGCGGCGCATTAAGCTTTACCGCTTTTCCGTTTATTTTGATCGTATTCGCCCCTATCGTAATATCAACGGTACGATCTTTAAGGACGATCGATGCCGTTTTGGTAGAGGCGATCCAATTGAGTTCTGCCCCCGTAGCTTCAATAATGTCGCGAAGCGCTACAAATGTGCGGCTCTCTAGAAGCAGCGGCTTGTTAGCCGTCAACAGCTCTTTACCTTTAACGACAACGGAAATGTCAGTTCCAGTCTCTCTAGGCTTTACCGTTCGATAATCCCCCCAAATTGCATTTGTGAAAGCTTTGCCCATAACGGCATAGCCCGCTTTATTCGGATGAATGTCGAGCTCCTTGTTACTTATATTCGTATAAGGAATTTCATTGCCCACGAAATCTTTGGCCACATCAACAGTTGTTACTTTGATACCGTCTTTATTTAAGCGCTGAGCGACCTGGTCAAGGCGTTCACCAAGCTGTGTTAGTCCGTCCACTAGAAATAAACGATCAGATTCTTCGAAAAATACTTTGACCGAATCTCCAAACTTAATGGGAGCAGGAATAGGCGAATATTGATTCGCTATGACAAACTGAGCGTTAGGCTGCAGCTTGGCCGTTATGCGCAGTGTTGCTTCCAGCTCTTTTTCATAATTGTCCAGCGCGCTCTTAAGCAAGGCAGCAGCCTCATTTGATGTAGTTGACTGTTTATCTGCAGTGAGCTTAGACATCACCGCATTAACATCATTGCCGCCGATCGTCAATACGACCAAATCAGCCGCTTTCAAAGCAGCATTCAGGTTTTTCGTGTCAGCGAACATTTTGTCTGCTCGCGGATCAGGAAGGTTTTTCTGAACAGCTGAAGCCTCTAGACTAATATTTTGTGCTGCCGCTTCCATCCACAATTTTAAGCCTGTTGTTTGTAGGCCTATAACTCCATAATTCGTATAGCTTGCACGAAGTCCATGGAAAAGCGCCTGTTCATAGACATGCTCGACATACCCGTACACTTTGTTAACAGACTCTTCAGTAAAGCCAGGCTCATAGCCCGCTGTAAGAGAATCTCCCAAAGCAACGATATAGTAAAAGTTATCATTTACTGCCTTTGAGTCCGATACTGCTGCGGCTGAAGCGATAGCTGAGCTATGCTTAATCATATTTACTGGTAAATTCAAAGGCGTCAGTGCTATCGTCGACAAAGCGGTTACAGCAATAATGGTCGTTTTAATTGACATTATTCTTTCCGTTTTCTTTAACATACGGTCACTTCCTTTAGTCTTATTAAAAACAGAATAAATGCAAATACTTGAGAGTCTGTTCATAAACCACATCAAAATGCACCGTAAATAGTGCAGTTTAAGCACATTGTACGATGCTGCAACAGTATGCAATTAGTACAAACATTTATAACAATAATAAATTGATTCCTTTTTGGGCTGGTGTTAAAATACTAGAATAAGCGCAAGAAGTCGGTAAAAGGATCGGAATACGGTCCGTATAAAAAAGAAGCACCAACATGGTGCGTCTCAAGACCCAGTTAAGCAAGGAATAGTAAGCAGCAGGCCGATAAGTCTGTTCAACTACAATTCTATTATAAAAAAAGCCAAAAATGAAGAGGAATAACCGTTTTCATTCCAGCTTATTTTTTAATTATGCACGATTTACTTCAAAAATCTTCTGATAGAAAGGTTGCACATAATGAAAAAGAATAATTTGGGATTGCCTCCGAAACAAGGTCTATATGATCCGCAATTTGAGAAAGATGCTTGCGGCATGGGCTTTGTGGCCAACATCAAGGGAGTAAAATCACATAAGGTCATTCGTCAAGCGCTTACGCTGCTTGAGAATATGGAGCATCGCGGTGGTCAAGGCAGCGACCCGAACACGGGAGACGGAGCGGGAATTATGCTTCAAATTCCGCATTCTTTTTTTGCAGCTGAATTGAAAAAGCAAGAGCTTGAGCTTCCAGAGGAAGGACAATATGCGGTCGGAATGATATTTATGCCGCAGGATGAAGCTGCTCGCACTGCAATTGAGTGCGAGGTGGAGTCTATTGTTGCAGAAGAGAATCAATCGCTGATTGGATGGCGTACAGTTCCTACTATCGATGAGAAGCTTGGTGAAGCAGCACTTGCAGTTAAGCCTTACGTTCGCCAGTTGTTTATTGGCAAGAATGAAAGCTTGAAGGATAATATGGCTTTTGAACGCAAATTATACGTAATCCGCAAGCGCGCTGAGCTTGCTATTAGATATGCCGGCAAAGAAGGCGGCAGCATGTTCTACTTCTCTAGCTTGTCTTCTAGAAAGATCGTATATAAAGGAATGCTTACGACCGAGCAGGTACGTTCATTTTATACCGAGCTTAACGATGAGACAGTTGTATCCGCAATGGCGCTTGTTCATTCCCGTTTTAGTACGAATACATTCCCTAGCTGGGAGCGCGCGCACCCTTTCCATTATATGATCCATAACGGCGAGATTAACACGCTTCGCGGTAATGTGAACTGGATGCATGCTCGTCAGACATTGTTTGCTACTGAACTGTTCGGCGATGATATGGAGAAAATCAAGCCAATCATTAACCCTGACGGCTCCGATACAGCAATGTTTGATAATACGCTCGAATTTCTATTCTTGTCAGGCCGTTCAATGGCKCACGCTGCTATGATGATGGTTCCTGAGCCTTGGTCAAACCATGAGAGCATGAGTGATGAGCGCAAAGCTTTCTACGAATATCACAGCACATTGATGGAACCATGGGATGGACCGGCAGCGCTTGGCTTTACGGATGGCGTGCAAATCGGAGCCGTACTAGACCGGAATGGTCTGCGTCCAGCTCGTTATTACGTAACGAAGGACGATCATATTATACTTGGATCAGAAGCTGGCACAGTTGATATTCCAGCGGAAGATATTTTATACAAAGATCGTTTACGCCCTGGTCGTATGCTGCTTGTAGATACGAAGCAAGGCAGAATCATTTCCGACGAGGAAGTTAAAGCTGAAATCGCAGTGGAGCACCCTTACCGTGAGTGGCTTGATGAGCATTTAGTAGATTTAGAGGATTTGCCGGAAGCTCCTGAGCTCCCTGAACCGAATCATGATACGGTTCAATTGAGACAGCAGGCGTTTGGCTATACGTTCGAGGATGTTCGTAAAGTGCTGGAGCCGATGGCTGGCAGCGGAGCGGAGCCAATTGCTTCGATGGGCTATGATGCGCCGCTTGCGGTGTTATCCGAGCGTCCGCAGCGCTTATACAACTATTTTAAACAACTATTTGCTCAAGTAACGAACCCGCCGATTGATGCGATTCGTGAAGAGATTATTACAGCGACTGGAACTACGATTGGGCCGGAACGTAATTTGCTCAATCCTGAGCCTGAGAGCTGTCGTCACATAAAGTTGGATACACCTATTTTGTCTAACGAACAGTTTGCTAAGCTTCGTCATGTTCGTCGTCCAGGCTTTAGATCAATTACTCTTCCAATCTTCTTCGTTGCAAGTGAAGGAGAAACTGGTCTTCGGGATGCACTGAAGCTAATGTGTGAAGCGGCGGACCGTGTTATATCGAAAGGGCATAATCTTCTTATTTTGTCCGATCGCGGCGTAGATAAAGAGAATGCAGCTATTCCTGCATTGCTGGCAGTTTCGGCACTGCATCATCACTTAATTCGTCAAGGTACGCGTACAAAGGTTGCTTTATTGCTTGAATCGGGTGAACCGCGCGAAGTGCATCACTACGCTTTGCTGCTCGGTTACGGAGTTAGTGCAGTTAACCCTTACCTTGCATTCGAATCGCTAGATGATATGATACGCCAAGGAATGCTTCGCGGCCTATCCCATGAGAAAGCTGTTAAAAACTATATTAAAGCGGCCACTAAGGGCGTAGTTAAAATATTGTCMAAAATGGGTATTTCGACTATTCAATCTTACCGCGGTGCACAAATTTTTGAAGCGCTCGGGCTGAAAGAAGAAGTGATTAATGAATACTTCACGTGGACGCCGTCCCGAATTGGCGGCATCGGACTTGATGTCATTGCGGAAGAGACATTAAAGCATCATAACCGGGCTTTCTCTGATCAAGAGGGTGGCGAGAAGGAACTTGATTCCGGTGGTGAATACCAATGGCGCAAGGACGGCGAGGATCATCTATTTAGTCCGCAAACGATCCACACGCTGCAAATGGCTTCCCGTGCAAATGATTACAAGCTGTACAAGAAATTTTCATCCCTTATTCAAGGGGAAGATAAGAAGCATTTAACGCTTCGTTCCTTGCTTCAATTCAAAGCAGGACGAGAATCAATCCCGATTGAGGAAGTTGAGTCATTAGAATCAATCGTAACGAGATTCAAGACGGGCGCGATGTCTTTCGGCTCGATTAGTAAGGAAGCGCATGAGAGTCTTGCTATTGCTATGAACCGTCTCGGTGGAAAATCCAATACAGGCGAAGGCGGGGAAGATCCGGCTCGGTTCATTCCCGACGCGAACGGTGATTCCAGAAGAAGCGCGGTTAAACAAGTTGCTTCCGGACGTTTTGGCGTAACGAGTAATTACCTGGTTAACGCGGACGAAATTCAAATCAAGATGGCGCAAGGCGCAAAGCCTGGTGAAGGTGGACAACTGCCTGGACTTAAAGTATATCCATGGGTTGCTGAAGTACGCGGCTCTACGCCAGGCGTAGGACTTATCTCACCTCCTCCTCATCATGATATTTATTCCATTGAGGATTTGGCAGAGCTTGTACACGATTTGAAAAATGCCAACCCACGCGCTCGTATTAATGTGAAGCTCGTATCCGGTGTCGGTGTAGGAACAATTGCAACAGGCGTTGCTAAAGGCCGTGCTGATGTAATAATGGTAAGCGGCTATGACGGCGGAACAGGCGCTTCACCAATGGGTTCGATTAGACATGCGGGTCTGCCGTGGGAGCTTGGGCTTGCTGAAACGCATCAAACACTCATGCTTAACAACTTGCGTGACCGCGTAACACTAGAGACAGACGGTAAAATGATGACGGGCCGCGATGTCGCGATTGCTGTATTGCTTGGAGCTGAAGAATATGGCTTTGCAACTGCTCCGCTCATCGTTCTCGGTTGTATCATGATGCGTGTGTGTCAGCTCGATACTTGTCCTGTAGGTGTGGCAACACAAAATCCAGAGCTTCGCAAAAAGTTTATGGGTGATCCGAGCCATGTGGTGAATTACTTGCGCTTTATTGCGGAAGAGCTGCGTGAAATTATGGCTGAGCTTGGTTTCCGGACCATTCAAGAAATGGTCGGACGCGTTGACATTCTTGAAACGAAGCAACTGATTGAGCATTATAAGGCGAAGGGGCTTGATCTCTCTGGCTTGCTGTATGAAGCGGATTTGCCGCAATCGGCTGCACGCTATTGTACGCAGG
>NZ_JBFUHJ010000393.1:0-5396 GCF_056402455.1 Paenibacillus sp. P4_A7
ATGAAATACCGTACAGGAATTCGAAATGATTCATATCAGCGAAGAGAGCTAGCAGCATAAAGCCAGCAAAAGAGAGAGCGAGAGTGAGTTGTTTCTTATAAGGCTGAATCAGTTGGCTGCTCACGAGAGTCCTCCCGAATGTATGTAAATTATACGATAAGGCTAATTTTGAGGGATAATTTACCTATAATATTCGACAAAATATTCTATAACCCTTCTTTCTCTCCCTTTTAGACAGAAATAAGCCCGTATCAGTTAGTAGTCTGATACGGGCTTATTTGTCATAGGAGAAGCTGCTGTAGAAATCCGCATARGCGGTTTCAGTTAACAATAATTCGTTATCCCTTAAACATATCGTGATCTACATAACGCTCGTCATTAAGCTCGCTAATGATGTTGATAGCTGCTTTTGCGCCATCGCCTGCAGTAACAACGGCATGCACGCTTACACCTGCAGCAGTACCTGCCGCCCAAACGCCAGCAATATTTGTCTTGCCACTTGTATCAACGTCGATAATCGTTTTGATTCGTGGTTCCGTACCAGGTTTGGTTGTCAATCCGACATGCTCAGCGAGATCGGTCAAAGCGCCTGTCGCAAAGAGAACATGCTTTGCCGTGTAAGTGCCCGCATCTGTTTCAATTTGAAGACCACCGTCAATGGCTGTAATATTTTGCACCGATTCTTCTTTGATTTCTGCACCGAACTTCGCTGCTTGCTTTTTGCCAGTATCCACGAGGTCAGGGCCGTTGATTTCTGAAATGCCATAGTAGTTCTCAAACCAAGCACGCTTCGTCATTCCTTTGTTATTTTCAAACATAAGTGTTTTCTTTCCTGCTTTGGCAGTGAAAATAGCAGCGCTTGCACCTGCCGGGCCTGCACCAATAATAGCGATATCATACATGCAACATACCTCCAGTTATATTTATCCATTCTCTTGCTTAGTATAGTAATTTGGAGTCTAAAAAAGCAAATAGTTTATCTCATCAATTTCCATAATTCGTTCACGATACGTTCATATTTATAATGTTGATTTGGAAACATCTGTCTGATATAGTTTTATTGTCGAACTATTCAACAGTGCAATCATTTGAGGGGGAAGCAACAAGATGGACTTAAAGCAAATCATTGATCGTTACGAGGCGGCTAACTTCGTCGTAAACCGCAGGGTGAATGCCATGTTCCGCGAGATTATGCCGGGAGAGCTGACAATTGATCAATTTGCGACGCTTCGTTACTTGCGAGCACAGAATATGAGCACATCTTCTGAGCTGGCGGATATTTTTTGTGTAGGGAAAAGCTCCATAACTGCTATTATTACGCGTTTGTCGGACAAAAACCTCATTAAAAGACTGCCGGATGAGAAAGACCGGAGAGTCATTTATTTGGCTTTAACCGAAGAGGGCGTTCAAATATGCGACATGATGGAGGAGAAGATTCAACAGCTGCTTTCGAAATATATGAAGCATTTTGATGAGCAGGAAGCTACCGCCTTTATTAACACGTTTGAAAAACTCGCGAAGGAAATGATGAATTCGTAAGTTAAACCCTGCTAACAAAGCAAAGTCTAATGAGAAGGAGACAAAAGATGAGAACCATTTTAAAGCTTAGATGGCTGGTACTGGCACTGTGGCTGGTTGCAGCGGTAGGGTTGATGCTTAGCGCGCCGAATATGGAAGAGCTTGTTCGAACGAAAGGGCAGGTTATGGTCCCGGAAGGCTATTCATCGACGATAGCTAGTGATCTGGAACAAGCCATTGGCGGGGATAACGGAGCTAGCGGGATGGCTACCGTTCTCGTATTTCACAAAGACGGCGGCTTATCCGATGCGGAACTGACTGATGTTAAAAACGGCGTTGATAAGCTGAAAAGCGCGGGGGAGAGCATAGGCGTGCTCTCCGTCACCAGCCATTTTGACACGGAGCAATTGAAGGCGCAAATGCTGTCTGAGGATGGCAGCACCGTGCTTACTCTGGTGAATGTGGAGGCTGGTGATCGAGAGCTGTCGGAGCTGCGTGATGGCTTATATGATGCCATTTCGGATGTAAAGGTTGAACACTATTTTACTGGCAACTGGCTTATTTCTGAGGATGTTGTGCAAAGCTCGCAAGAAGGGCTTAAGAAAACAGAATTTATTACACTCGGATTTATATTAATTATTTTGTTCCTAGTTTTCCGTTCAGCGGTAGCGCCGATAGTACCGCTTCTTGCGGTTGGTTTTACGTACTTAGTCACCCAATCGATTGTGGCGTACTTAGTCAAATATTTGGATTTCCCGCTTTCGAACTTTACGCAAATTTTCTTGGTAGCGGTGCTCTTCGGTATCGGAACAGATTATTGCATATTGCTCATCAGTCGATTTAAGGAAGAGCTTGCTCATCGCGGGGGCAATAAGACAGAGGCGATCCTTCATACTTACCGCACAGCGGGCAGGACGGTGTTTTTCTCTGGACTTGCGGTGCTAGTAGGCTTTGCAGCCATTGGCTTCTCAACCTTTGTCCTCTACCGCTCAGCCGTTGCGGTTGCAGTCGGTGTAGCCGTACTATTAATTGCTTTGTTTACCGTTGTGCCTTTTTTCATGGCGGTGCTCGGTCCAAAGCTGTTCTGGCCTGCCAAAGGCTCGCTCGAGCATAAGCAGAGCAAGCTATGGGGATCTGTAGGTAAGTTTTCACTGAAACGACCATTGTGGGCGCTACTTATTTTAGCAGTCATTATCGTTCCTTTCTTAGTGTCATACAAAGGGAATATATCCTTCAACTCGCTCGATGAGATCGGTGATAAATACGATTCCGTTAAAGCGTTCAATATTATTTCGGAAAGCTTCGGACCTGGCGATTCATTGCCGACGACAGTTGTTGTAAAAACGGATAAACCGCTTGATACACCAGAAGGCCTTGCGACTTTGGAGCAAGTAACCCGTGAGCTGGCGAAGACGAACGGAGTCAAGCTTGTTCGAAGCGCAACGCGTCCTACAGGTGATGTAATGGAGCAATTCCTCGTGTCTGATCAAGTGGTCACGCTTGAAGATGGACTTGGACAAAGCGGCAGCGGACTTGGGGAAATCAGTAGTGGCTTGTCTGAAGCCAGCAATGCGCTTAATGAGAACGGACCTAAGCTGAATGAAGCTGTGAAGGGTGCAGGCAAGCTCGTAGATGGTACAAATGAGCTGAAGTCAGGTGTCGAGCAGCTGGGCACGGGCTTGAAGCAAATTCAGAAGGGCCTGCTTGATGGATCTGCTGGTGCCAAGGAGCTGAGCGCTGGTTTGAAGGAAGCTCAAGCGAGTGCGGAGCAGCTTGAAGCAGCGAGCCGTAAGCTGCTTGCCAGTTATGAGCAGCTTGGCGGTGGGCTTGGTCAATTGACTGGCGCTTACCGTGCAATAGCGACAGAACAAACCAAGCTGGCTACAGGGCTGACTGGCGTGACGCAAGGACTCGACAGCTTGCAAGACAGCTATCCAGATCTTAAGGACGATGAGAAGTTCCAACAAGCTCTAAGCTCACTTGTTCAGCTGCAGCAGGGCGCGGCAGGCATTGGCGGACAGTTAACACAGCTGAATGAGAAGCTTGGCGGCATATCGACGGGTATGCAGCAGGCAAATGCCGGCTATGAGCAAGCTGCAGGCGGTCAAAAGGCGCTTGCGAATGGCTTAGGCAAGCTTGCGGCTGGTCTTGCCGAGCTGCAAACAGGTATTGCGCGGGCAGCGGCAGGTCAAGGTCAGATCGTTTCCAAGCTGCCTGGTGTTACGCAAGGCTTCACAGAGCTTTCGAACGGACAGAAAGAGCTGCAAGCAGGCTTTGCTGCTTTAAATGATCAGCTTGGCGAGCTTACAAGTGGTCTTGACCAAAGCGTAGATGGACTGACGCAGGTGAAGAGCGGATTAGCTTCTGCTGGAGGCTACTTAAATGGACTTGCGGATTCGCCGAACAAACAAATGACAGGCTGGTACATTCCTGAGGAAGCAATTGCGAATGAGGAATTCCAAGCCGCTCTGAACGTTTACATGTCGGAGGATCGTCAGACTGCGAAGTTTGACGTTGTATTCAGTACTAATCCGTATGCACTGGAGACTATGAATGAAATTGATGGTCTCGAATCGGCTGTACATCGTGCGATTCAAAGTACGGATTATAAAGCTGCTCAAGTAGCCATTGGCGGCGTAACAAGCATGAACAATGATCTCAAAAATATATCATCAGCGGATTATTCACGTACTGTCGTATTGATGCTGATCGGTATCTCGATTATTCTTATTATTTTATTCCGTTCGATCGTAATGCCGATATACTTAATCGCTTCGCTTCTAGTGACGTTCTATACGTCGATGGCGATTGCAGAGGTTATATTCGTACGATTACTCGGACAGTCTGGCATTAGCTGGGCGGTGCCGTTCTTCGGCTTCGTTATGCTGGTGGCGCTTGGTATCGATTATAGTATTTTCTTGATGGATCGCTTCAAGGAGTACCRTCATTTGTCGCCGCAGCAAGCCATTCTGGATGCCATGAAAAATATGGGCACAGTCATTATGTCGGCGGCTGTTATTCTAGGCGGTACATTTGCTGCTATGCTGCCGTCAGGGGTTATGTCACTCTTGCAAATTGCAACGATCGTATTATGTGGACTATTCATATACGCGCTGCTTATGCTTCCGCTGTTCATTCCGGTAATGGTGCGCATGTTCGGTCCTGCCAATTGGTGGCCGTTTATGGGACAGAAGCAAGCTGCGGAGTCCGATGAGTTTTCCAATCACAATCATAAAAAAGATACAAAGGTAAGCCACGGCCGCAAGGTTTCTCATGATACGACAAATTAACAAAAGCTAAAACAAATGGGGTTGCTCAGGTCATCGACCGTGGGCACCCCCATTTGTTTATTCTTATAGCAGTATGAAGACTTCTAATGATCAATGCATTAGCGGTTGCGTTCCTTACGCCCAGATACAGGAGCATTCTCAGCCTCTTCCACAACTGCCTTCTGAGGGAATTGCAGCTCATAGAGCTGACTGTACTTCCCTTGCTGAGTGAGCAGCGTATCATGCGTTCCGTGTTCAATGATTTTGCCTTTATCGAGCACATAGATGAAGTCAGCCTGTTGAATCGTCGATAGTCGATGTGCAATGACGAGGCAGGTGCGTCCCTTAAGCAGATAGGTCAGTGCATCTTGGATCGATCTTTCGGACTCCGTGTCGAGAGAGGAGGTCGCTTCATCCAAAATAATAAGTCGTGGATTTTTTAAAATGGCGCGTGCAATCGAGATACGCTGCTTCTGACCACCAGACAGCTTCACGCCGCGTTCTCCAATCTGTGCCTCGTAGCCATCGGGAAACGAGGTAATGAAGGAGTGCGCACTTGCTGCCTTTGAAGCTGCCTCTACCTCAGCATCTGTCGCATCGGGCTTGCCG
>NZ_JBFUHJ010000394.1:0-5896 GCF_056402455.1 Paenibacillus sp. P4_A7
ATTTTGAGTATGAGAACTGTGCTTGCTCTCATGGTACTTCAACGATATGTTTGTTAATTGCTCAAGTACAATCTGCCTCATTCTGAACACTATATTCGTATTGACGATCTGGTTGCAAACTCTAGCGCCAAGTGAACAGACCATTCCCAAAATTACCATTAAAACGATTCCGATAATAAGGTTGTAGAGATCGGAATGAGACAGTTGTGTCCCTTTATCAAAAATTCGTTTTGTTAGCTCAGCAAGCAGCAACGCTGCCACCGTGCCGCCTAGCTGAAGAAACAATACCGCAAGGTACCAATATTTATAACGCTTACAAAGCAATAAAATCCTTTTAAACCCTTTTCTTCGAATAAGCTTCATGACGTTACGATTATTCGTGTCCATCTTTTACCCCTTATCCATCATTGAAATTTATCTACCAAACCATTCATATAAATGGAAAGTTATCTCACTCTATCTTATCAATCCTATACATCGCGTCAAGGTTAAAAACAGCTATACTCATGTATCGTTATCCTGCTCTTTCCATCTCACGTTCCATTTTGATCATATTTTTAAGTGATCGTATTCAGAATATCTCGTTGTACAAAGCGTTAAGCTTTACCCTTTGCAATTTCGTAATAATATCTATAAAATAAATTTAATAAATCAGATGTGATTCTAGTATCTCGTTTATATAGTGTCTTGATGACTATTTATCTGTAGATATTCTTCGCGAAAAAGGTCCCATCACCGCAGGTGAACTTTCAAAACTGACTGGGCTTGCTACAGGCAGTGTCACGGCATTAATTGACCGACTTGAAAAAAACGGTTATGTTCGCAGGCAAAATGATCCAAATGACCGTCGCAAAGTCATTATTGTCCCTTTGTATGAAAATAAAGAAGAAGTAAGCAATGCATACCATCCGCTTCACACAGCAATGATTAAACTGGCTTCCTCCTATTCAGATGAAGAGCTTGTGTTCATTTCACAGTTTTTAGATAAAGCAAGTGAGGTCATAGAGGAACAGATTCACAATCTCAGCCCCGCCCCGCGCAGTAAATCTTCTTCATGAACCTTTTAGCATAAAATAAAAAGGGTGATATTCCGGATAGTCAATTGACTTCGGATTATCGCCCTTTTACCATAGATTGTGCGCCAAAATATGTATTAGGCTAAAGTGTTCCGATAGCTCGTTACATATTGCGTTAATTCCTCTAAATCATTAATAATTGCGTCGGCATAAACTTCATATGAATATTGTGTGTTTTGTTTCCATACTGCTCTAATCCCTACAGCACGACTCGCACTTATATCGTTTTCCGGGTGGTCACCTACAAACAGAGCATCTTCTGCTTTCACGCCGAGTTTAGACAGTGCTCGAATAAAAATTGCCGGGTCAGGCTTTCGCAGTCCTTCCCATTCTGATATCAGAACCTCATCAAATAAATGACTGATACCCAGTGCTTTGAAGTTATCATATTGAAACTGACCATAGCCATTAGAGACTAAAGCTAGCTTAACGCCATTATTTTTTAAATGGATAAGCATACTTAGCAAGTTAGGAAAACCTACACAATGCTTTTGAAAACCAATCAAATAATCATCTAGAAGCTCTCGCCATTCTAACTCCTCTATTAAAAACTCAGCAAGTAGCTGTTGATACACCTTATCTTTCCAAACATATCCATGACTATCAAGTTCGATAAAACGCTCCACAAAAACATCTTTCTCCACTATTTGAAGTTGAGTATACCGGTCGTACTGATCGCGAGCAAATTGTATAAGCGAAGCATCACGATCCAATAACGTGCCATCTAAATCAAATAGTACTGCTTTAATAGTCATCTAATTAGCCGCCTTTTCTGATGATTAATACTATATTTACTCGTTTGCTTAGTAATCGTCCCCAATACATGACCTACAGCGTTGTCATCCGAAGATAAAGTACCTGTCATTATACGAACCTTTATCATTTATCGCTACCTAATACCCCTGCCACTTTTCTTAGTGCATCTTCATAAAAGGCTAGATTTCTGTGTACCCAAGGAATTTTATAGGCATCTTCAGGTTTAAATAGCCCTCTTCCTTTTGTTTCATTAGTACTTTTAAAATCATCAAGCTTTATAATTTTTGCACAATAAAAAACCATATAGCTATCAGGAAAAGGATACTTATAATTCTCTGGTTCCTTATATATTCTAATTAATTCATGTCCAAGAACCTGAGGTGAGTCAATTACAGCACCAGTTTCTTCATACAATTCTCTTTTCATTGCTTGCATTGGCGACTCCCCTAATTCAATATGCCCACCAGGAATATCCCATCCTCTCTCATTCAAATTAGTTAATAATAATTCATTGTCTTGAAATGCAAGCACAAACGAACTGGTAATTAATTTATGTTGCGGAAGGACATTCGATAATACTAAGCGTGTTTCATTCGGCAACGGAAGGCTTGCAACATTTTTTTCTAACCTAATAATGTTCATCTGACATTACCCCTATTTCTCTTAAGTATTCATTTAATTTTAAATAAACTCTTGCTTACTCCTAGCTCATCATCAACCAATAAGCGTCCAATCCCTTCAAGATCACAAAGTAATGCTGTTCTTATTTCCATATTTAACACTCCTAAATCTATTTTAGTTTCCTGATAATTTAAATTATATTGTACTTAATGCAACCATAACTATTGGTTTTCCACCTAACTGCTCTTCTATTAAAAAGATAAATATAGTTTCAATATTTGCACCTAGATGAGATCCTAACTTTGGAAGCTTCGATTTAGTGTCAGGATATGAAATTAATTGCTTGGTTATCTCCATCCGTGGTCTCTTTCCGATGAATTAATTGGAAATTCTGAAACTAATTCGTCTCACTTTCCACAATTACCCTCATTAATATCACAATCTGAAACTAAATTATCATAACTTACAAGCATTCAGAAAAATATATACATTCACAGTGATATCCTATCGACTAATGCCTTGTGCTCGATCGTTTCTATGTTATTTCATAGTAATAGAGATACCAAGTTAATTCTAATATCTGTATCATATATGAAAAATAGTAATAACCTATAATGGCGATCAATAAATCTATGCCACCGGGGTTAGCAGAAAAAAAGCGGCAGGCCGAACCGATGAGGTTGGCTGCCGCTTTATGAAAAATAGTACTTATGATTAAAACGCTGTAGTTTTCGATTTCCCCTCTTTGGTAAAGACATTCTTTTTCAAAAAGACATTCAATCTCTCTGAAAATAAGAACATAACTGCAGCTGAAGCAACGATAAAAAATGGGAAGATTCCGATTGTTGAAAAGGAAGCTGCTAGTCCTAAAAGAGGCGGCACAAACGTAGCACCCGTATAGGCAACAGCCATCTGATAGCCCATAATGGTCTGGGAGTGTTTCTTCCCAAAACGTACGGGCGTTTCATGCAGCATACATGGATATATCGGAGCCAGCCCTAGTCCCACTATAATAAAACCAGCAAGCGAGAAACCTGACGGCAATGGCAACAAAAGCAATACCGCACCAGCTAAAGCCGTGATTTGCCCACTCCGAATTAGAATACGGTTACTCAGCTTAAAAGTAATAAAACCGGTAATAAATCTGCCGATTGTGATTCCTGCGTAAAATAATGCAACCCATTGTGCAGCTACTGCTGCGGGCAGTCCCTTTATATTTACAAGAAAGCTGCTTCCCCAGAGTCCCATCGTTGCTTCGATTCCACAATAAAACAAGAAGGATACGAGTGCCAGTTTTACTCCCTTAATCTGTAAAGGCTTAATAGGCTCGGAAGATTGTTCATCTACTTCGTCCACTAATTCTTTTGGCTCTTCACTGGAAGCAGCCTTGCTACTTCTAGCGACCCGATCCCATAAAGGCAGCGTGACGAAAAGGATAACAACTAAGCAAATCTGAATAGCAGCTACTGTAAGGTAGCCTTGCCTCCATAAGTTTTGCCCGGAAATAAACTGCGCCATTATAATGGGGCCAAGCGTAGCGCCGACTCCCCAAAAACAATGAAGCCAACTCATATGATGTGCTTTATAATGTGCAGCAACATAATTGTTTAGGCCTGCATCTACCGAACCAGCGCCTAATCCAAACGGAATGGCACATATCATCAACCAAAAGATTGATGGAGAAATAGCGAAGCCTAGCAGAGCACCAGCTGTCATTATACAACTGACAAGTGTTACCTTGCCCGTTCCAAAACGTTTAAGTACCGTACCACTTGCCAAGCTTGACACAATCGTGCCCGCTGCTATCGTCATATAAAGCAAGCCTGCAGTCTCTAGCGGAGCTGCAAAGTCCAATTGCATGACAGGCCAAGCCGATCCCAGCAATGAATCAGGTAATCCCAAGCTAATAAAAGCCAAATAAATGATGATTAAAAAAAATGTAGCCATAATGTTTACAGTACTCCTAATGCATGCTATTTTTTTGTTCCAGAGATCATAAGATCAAGACCAAGCTTTTGTAATCCATATAAATAATCTTGTTTCCAGTCACTTGTTGTAAGCTCGGGAAGATGTTCTTCCGGAATATATGTTGCACTCCTTATTGCAATTTGGTTGATCATTGTATGGCTCACTTCATCGTTGCTAAAAATAATCGTGTGGGGGTTCAGTATAGCTATAAAAGAAGCTACCAAACGACTAACAGCATCAATCCGCTCCTCCTCATGCAAACTTGCTGTTTCTGCCAGGTCTCCATTGTTTATAGCTTGCAGAAAATTACGTTTATCATATTGAGGGACGAATGAAACTTCACCTGAGAAAAAAGTACTTCCTCGCACCACATCTCCATTAATCATAATGCCGGCACCAGGACCATTTTGACCCATGTACAAGTAAATTAAAGACGAATTGTCCTTATTCCGCCTATTATTGTTGTTGTATCCTAGTACAGCAGCATTCATATCGTTCTCTACTACGACAGGTATAGATAAACGATCTTCGAAGTATCCTTTCAAATCAAAATTATGAAACTGCTCATAGCTTGGTATATAAATAATGCGTCCATTATTGACCGAACCAGGTACACCGATTGCTATAGATTTGATCTTCGAATATTTTGCTATGATCTCTTCAATATGCTTCGTTAAGCTCTGAACACCATCCACTAGGACACTCGGACTCATTCCTTGTTCTTTTACTTCTCCTAAGCAATTAAATATCGTGTAATTTGTTTCTTTTTTTTCTAAAAAAATAGCCAGACTGAGCATATACTCCGGATTGTAAGCATACCTTTTCGCTCTTCTTCCGCCACTAGAATCATCAAGACCTACTATAATAAGCTCCCCGTCTTTTTCCATTTGGGCTAGGAACTTACTAGTTGTAGGAAAGCTAATTCCTAATTTGTGACTCAGTTCAACTTTTGTTGCACTTCCAAGTGCCAGAAGAGCTGTGCGTATACCACGAAGAATAACCTTTTTCATCTCTTTTGGAGCTGCAATCCATTCATCCACAACAATCACCACCTCATAGCGCAACACTTATTAAACACGTTTAATAAGTTAGAATGATGATACCAAAAATTCTTCACAATGAAAAGTACTTTTAATGTAAAAATAAAAACGGCTGCCGAAGCAACCGCCTTTCTCGCTATTTGGATCAACCTTATGGAAAATCCTTTTAAAAGGAATACTCTCTTTCCACTTTACAAATTTTCACCTTATAGTATTGATACCAGTCCTTCATACCTTTCTCCTGAGCAACTTTATGTGATTGATTCTGCTTCCAATTGCTGATCGCCTCCAAGCTATCCCAATAGGAAACGGTAATACCAGCTCCTGATGCATCCCTCACGCTTTCAACTCCTAGGAAACCAGGTTGCTCTGTTGCAAGTTGCTCCATTTTTTCTGCCATGTTACCATAGCCGTTATCACCATCAGTGCGTTGAC
>NZ_JBFUHJ010000395.1:0-5389 GCF_056402455.1 Paenibacillus sp. P4_A7
CTCATATTCAGTAAACACGAGGTCCTCACGGGGACCTTCTTTGTGTAAATGAAGTGAAATGTTTCGCATGATAAGCTCCATTTCAGCAAAACTGTTTAATGAAAACTCGAATAAGGATTGTGAATCCGTCTTAAAATGAATTTCCCCACGCTCGTTAAGCAATTCCATATACTTTGCGACTAGGCGCGGATGTGTCAGCCTGCGGCGGGCATGCTTGCTTTTTGGCCATGGATCGCTGAAGTTAAGATGTACTCGCTCGATTTCACCTGGAGCAAACATGGTTTCTATCCCTTCAATATTTGCCCGCAGCAATGCGAGATTAGGCGGGTGCTTCTCACCTTTTTGTTCCCAAATGATACGTGCCTTCTCACTTGCGCGGCGAAGCAGCTCATCATACATGTCGACACCAATAAAGTTTATATGTGGATAACGAGCACTCATTTCACTAATGAAACGACCCTTCCCCATTCCAAGCTCTACATAAATTGGCTGGTCGTTCCCGAAAAATTCAGACCATTTTCCTTTGTGGGGAGCAGCATCAAGTATCACTAGCTCCGGTTGGCCTTCCAAGCTTTCACGTATTCCTTTTCTTCCTCTTAGACGCATATTCGGTATTCCTCCAATATTTCAGCTAGTCCTTATTGTGCCCAACAATGGATGCGTTGTAAAGGGGGTCCGTATTCATACAAAATAAAAAGCCGCTGCCTCCCGGCATAACGGCTTGAATTTGTGTATGGTTTATGTCGAACTTATAGCAGCAGCTGATATGGAATCGCGCTGTTGTCTTCCTGCTCGTTCTGGTATGTTCCTATAAGCACTTCATTAAGCTTCTTGCGGGCCGAAACTTCTACACTATGATTATTGTGAAAACGAACACCCGTCAGAGCCATCAATTCTTTAACGGTCAATTCAACCTTAACTGTTTCGTCACCATGTGGTATTTTAGCGATAGTACTCATCTCATATCACCTCATCGATTTATTTAACCGAATTCCAGACAAGCAACGTTTCATGTATTCTGGTACGTATAGGCTGTGTTAGGTTTTTTTGTTGTTTTGTCGCACTTTTAATATAACACTTCATGTAAGGTTACACAAGCCCAAAATTGTATTTTTCAAAAATAATTTCCAAATAATGCGATTTCCGAACGTTCCTGATAGAACCCTAGATCAAACATGGTAATTTGGCTCGTTTTTCGATAAAATAAGGAGTGTACGTCTTGAAAGAAGGGGAAAACCAATGCTCGATTTACACACGTCGTCTGAGCAGCCAATGCTTTGGAGCGATAAACGATTTCATACATGGAATTATGAAATGCGCGAGCAATTTGGAGGCAAAGTATTTAAGGTCATGCTTGATGCAGGCTTTACTTGTCCCAATCGCGATGGATCTATAGCAAAAGGCGGCTGTACATTTTGCAGCGCAAGAGGCTCAGGAGACTTCGCTGGCAGCAGAAGAGATGATCTCGTCACCCAGTTCAACAATATTCGTGATCGTCAGCATCAGAAATGGCCTGAAGCACAATATATCGGTTATTTCCAAGCTTATACCAATACGTATGCGCCAGTTGAAGAGCTTCGCGAATATTATGAAGTCATTTTGCAACAGCCCGGTGTTGTCGGTTTATCCATCGCTACTCGTCCTGACTGTTTGCCCGATGATGTTGTCGATTATTTAGCGGAGCTGAATGAACGTACCTATTTATGGGTTGAGATGGGTCTGCAAACGGTCCATGAATCAACTTCTGTACTTATAAACCGAGCTCATGACACCGCATGCTATATTGATGCCGTTCAAAGATTGCGCGCACGAGGAATTCGCGTTTGTGCACATATCATTTACGGTTTGCCGCAGGAAACACATGAAATGATGCTTGATACCGGCCGCGCAGTAGCCAAAATGGATGTGCAAGGAATCAAGATCCATCTGCTTCACCTTATGCGCAAGACGCCTATGGTTCGGCAGTATGAAGCTGGACTCCTGCAGTTTTTAGAACAGGATGAGTATGTGAAGCTGATCGTCGATACGCTTGAATTTCTACCGCCCGAGATGATTGTTCATCGTCTAACTGGCGACGCTCCGCGTGATCTCTTGATCGGACCAATGTGGAGTCTCAAGAAATGGGTAGTGCTGAACGCCTTTGACGACGAGCTGCGCAGACGCAACACATGGCAAGGCAAGCTTTGTCAGCCGGAGGTGTGATATGGGCTTTCTATCGGTATTAAGCATGGCGCATAAATGGATTGCTGAGCGAACTTCGAGTGGTGATATCGTAATCGACGCAACCGCTGGCGGGGGCGTCGATACACTCGCTCTAGCGGAGCTCGTAGGCCACAAGGGCATTGTATACGCCTTCGACATACAGCAGGATGCGCTTAAGCGCACGAAGGAACGATTGCTCACAAGCTCCTCTGAAAAGCTTGCTGAAGTAAAGCTTATATTAGCCAATCACGCTCAGATGGCTGAGTGGATCGATCCACTTTCTGCAGGAAAAGTAGCTGCCGTGATGTTTAATCTCGGTTACTTACCAGGAAGTGATGATCAATCGGTCATAACCGAATCCGCAACAACGATAGCCGCGCTGGACGCAGCAACTATGCTGCTGCGTCCTGGCGGTATTATTACGTGTGTGCTATACCCGGGGCATCCCGGCGGCGCAGAAGAAGCAGCCACAGTCGAGGCGTGGGCCGCTCAACTTCCGCAGTCGGTGGCACAAACGGTTACATACCGTCAACCGCAGCGCCCTGCAGCACCTTATCTAATTGCTGCAGAGAAAAGATAGCTTTAAAGGAGCAAGTACTGTACCTATCATTTTTTTCACAAGGGAGAGAAACAAAAGATGACAGTAAAACCATATCCATTACAATTCAAGCCAGAAATGAAAGAACGCATTTGGGGAGGTAGAGCGCTCGAAGCATTTGGCCTTGAGCTGCCTGAAGGCTCGATCGGAGAAGGCTGGATGATCGGCGATCACCCAAACGGTACGACCAAAGTAATGAACGGCGAGCTTACTGGTGTTGGTCTTGACCACATTCGCGAGACTTACGGACGCGAATGGTTTGGTACGCAGGGCTATTCCGAAAAGGGCCGCTTTCCGCTTCTGATCAAATTGCTTGATTGCAATGATGATCTCTCGATTCAAGTACATCCTACTGACGCTTACGAAGGGCTTCCAGAAGGCGAGTTGGGTAAAACTGAAATGTGGTATATTCTTGACGCTAAGCCAGGTGCGAAAATCATCTATGGCCTTAAAGATGGAATCGACCGTACATCTATGGAAGCTGCCATTAACGAAGGACGCATTATGGATACGTTGCAGGAAGTAACTGTTGAAGCTGGCGACGCATTCTATATCCCGGCTGGTACCGTTCACGCACTCTGCTCAGGTGTTGTTGTTGCTGAGATCCAGCAAAACTCTGATACTACATACCGTCTGCATGACTACGATCGACCAGGACTTGATGGTCAAATGCGCGAGCTTCACATCGAGGATTCGCTCAATGTTATCGCTTATAATGGCGCTGGTGCTCAGCGTATGAAAACAGATAATGCTGTAGCTGGACAATGGCTGACGATTGCTTCTTCGCCCTATTTTATCGTTGAGAAAGGGATCGTATCTGCTCCTTGGCAGCTGTCTACCTCACTAGAGAGCTTCGTCATTCTTGTCGTTGCTGAAGGTGAAGGCCAGTTAAAGTGGGAGGATGGCGAGCAATCCCTGAAAGCTGGAGAAAGCTTCCTTCTTCCTGCAAACTTGGGTAGTTATGAGCTTTCCGGTAGCATGACTATACTTAGAAGTATTGTTCCTGCTCAATAGGACCAAACCCTTTTTTCAAGCTAATTCATTCACCCATCTTACATTTTCTTATACTAAAAAAAGGCTGACTCCAAAGTAGAATTTTCTACCGAGGGTCAGCCTTTTTTCTCAATATTCTTGCTTTACTATTTTTCTTGAAGAACTTCACTTTCCGCTTCAATCGTTAGCATAAACGGCTTAGGCTTCGGTTTGTTGCTGCCAGCTTCCAGAGCATAAAGCACAACGAGTAAGGTGTGACGTTCTTTATTAATCTCTCCAGTTGCTAGGAATGCTGCCAAATCGAAAGGAAGCTTCTCAATAACCGCATGCTTGTGAAGCTCCTTCTCGCCAAACCGCAATGCTGCGAATTCTTCCGATACATCAGCAGGGCGTTCAGCTAAACGACGCATCCAGCCGCTCCATATCGCTTTATCCATCGTGAACTCCCACCATGTTTTGCGCGGCTTATAGTTATGATTGAGAAAATAATCATACTTCATCAGCCCGAGCACAACTTCAGCGTCTAATCGGTTTCCGGCAGTTGAAATGACTTCGTCAAAAGATACAATCTTCTCAAATGAATCGTTAACTGTTAACGGAAGCGAACCGATTGTATCGATTTCTGCTGGTGGCAGTGACCCCAGAAAAGCCCACAGTCTTGAGAATAGATCCTCCAGCTGATGTCCGATCTTCTGCCAGCCGCTGCGCTCCCAGAAATCCCCAAACGATTGGAAGAAATCAAATGGCGATGGAAACACTCGATCGACTAAATAAAGCAAGGTATGATCCATCCGATGCGCATTCCAATATTTTTCCAGCACATCCTCCACTCGCTTAATGCTAACGATATCACTGAATGGCATCAAGTCGTTTCCAAGCATTTCATACGGCGATCTATCCATATAAATATAGCCCCATTTGTCGGCCTCACGACGCAGTCCAGTACCACGAAGCATCTTCAGGAAGCCGAGCTGCAGCTCCTCGGGACGAAGCTCAAATACATCATTGAACGTTCCACGGAATGTATCATAGTTCTCTAATGGCAATCCGGCAATTAAGTCCAGATGCTGATCGATTTTACCTGAGTTTTTTACTTTCAATACCGTACGGACAAGCTTCAACCAGTTTTGACGACGCTGAACCGCTTCATTAGTTGGATCATTCGTAGATTGTACGCCGATCTCAAATCTGAAAATACCAGGAGGCGCGTGCTCCGCCAAATAATCCAGCACTTCAGGTCGCATAATATCGGCTGTAATTTCAAATTGGAATACGCAGCCTCCATGATTTTCAATCAAGAAGTGAAAAATCTCAAGCGCATAGTCACGTTTAATATTAAAGGTACGGTCCACGAACTTAATCAGCTTCGCCCCTGCTTCAATTAAATACAAAATATCCGCTTTTGTTCGCTCCATATCATAGTATCTAACGCCAACCTCGATGCTGGATAGGCAGAACTGACAGCTAAATGGACAGCCTCGGCTTGTCTCGAAATAAACGACTCGGCTTCCTAAATTAGCGATATCCTCCTGAAAACGATGCGGTGAAGGCAGCTCATTCAAATTCAGCTTTGGACGCGGCGGGTTAATAAGAACC
>NZ_JBFUHJ010000396.1:0-5373 GCF_056402455.1 Paenibacillus sp. P4_A7
CGATACGTGGTGTAGGGAGCAAAAAAAAGCGCCAACATATTAATATGCGGCGCTTTTTTACTGTTGTATAGGTATAGTAGATCGCAGTTGTCTTCTTGCTAAAAGATTGGAAGCTGGTCCAAATTGTTCGTCGGATCGCCGTCAGCGTCACCGCGGATATACGTATCTCCATCTCGGCCTTTAAACGCGTTCACTCCTGCAATATGACCGGCCTGAACCTCCTGCAGTGCTGTTTCATAATCTAGTACTCGTCCGCTTGTTGTTTTAAAGGCTGTCAAATCGCCGTCTCCGTTTTTCTGAACCGCAACAATCTGCTCTCTAGAATCCTGTGCTCCTGATAAGTCACTCATTTGATGCTTGCTCCTTCCAACTAACGCGAAATTTTGACCAATTTATATGATGCCCTATCGCACACGATCTAATCCATAAATATTTCATAAAAAAGTGAAGTAGATCCTGAATCAAACCGATAAAAGAAGAAGGAGGTGTCTCATTCACATGGATATAGCAGCATTGTCAATCGCAAAGAGTCAAGCAAGCTTAGCACAGGCGGTAGGTATTAAAGTTTTTCAAATGGCCCAAACGCAAGCTCAACAGCAAAGTGTAGATCTTGTAAAAATGTTAAGCGAAGCTCAGCCTCATTTAGGCCAAGGTATCGATATTAGCGTATAAAAGAAAGCCCTCCAAAGCTAAAGCTAAGGAGGGCTTACATTTTCCTTTATACCATTAAATAAGATGTTCAATAACCTAACAAAAAACTAATAACCATTTGGTTATTTTCTAACAACATTGCTATATCCTTTTATTAACAATTGTTAAATGGAGGTATAGTCATGAATAGCTGCCTTTGTACGCAACAAATCGAAGATATGAGAGCAGAAATGATTCGAACATTTGAGGCAAGTAATAGTTTTTCCGATAAAGCCGTCGTAAAAATCAGTCAAGAGCTGGATTTGTTGCTCATGAAATATGCTTACTGTAATAGAAGCAATGGCCATATTCAAGAGCGTTGATCCTATCGATTCTAACACTCCACCTCGCATCTTTAATGCTGTAAAATAATTCTTACTTAATCATCTTCCCACACATCATCCATCAATTTCTTGATCGTCTTCTCCCGCTCTTTGGTCTCTGCTGTGTCCGTTACCCATACCGCATTAATTAAACAGACATAATCACCGACCTTCACATGAGGATCCACTTCATCTTTCTTGAAATCCTTTGCTTCGCMATCTATTTCGATCACAACATGCTGCTCTTCAAATCGATCAACAATACCTTTCACTTCAGAGACCCCTTCCTATTTCTCGCAGGCAACCCCGTCACCGTCACGATCCAGCTTCAAGCTATAACCCGGATCACCTTTATGCAATGGAGCTTTCCCTGCTTCTATTACAGCGCTGCAGCTTGCATAGGTTACTGTATCCTTCTTTGGCTTATCTGATGGCTTTGCTGACGGTTTTGTTAGGGAATTATTTGCTTTTGCATCCGATACCCCTTTATTTGGTGTCACGGCAATCTTTTCTCCATCTGTTGTGRAAATAATATTTCCTTGCGTATCATTTCGATAAATATCTATTTTTTTATCCGATAGTCGCTTTATAATTTCACTTGTTGGATGTCCATAATTGTTATGTCCTACTTGTATAACCGCATAATTAGGATCAACAGCATTCAGAAATTTGACTGATGTAGAGGAATTAGACCCATGATGACCAATAAGCAATACATCAGCCTTTATGTCCACGCCAGTTTTCAAAATATCAGCTTCACTCGTTGCCTCTGCATCCCCCATTAAAAGGAATGAAGTATTACCGTATGTAAGCTTAATAACAGCACTCATTTCGTTCGTATCGTCATAGGTCGATACTGGCGCAATCATTTGAACAGTGGTATCATTTTCCCAATCAAGCGTTAATCCAGCTTTTGCTGTTGTTACTTTTAAACTTTTCATTTTAATTGCCGATAAAACATCCTCGTAGGTCTTCGTATTTGAAGCTACTCTTGGCATATATATTTTACCGATGTCAAAGTTATCTATAACAGCATCCAGACCGCCAATATGATCCGCATCGGGATGTGTGCCGACCAGAATATCTATTTTGTTTATATTCTGATTTTTAATATATGCAACCATTTTCTCTTCCTCACTGTTGTTTCCAGCGTCAATAAGAATCGTTTTACCTGTTGGGCCTATGATTAGCTGCGAAGCTCCTTGACCAACGTCGATGAAATGAACTTTAACGGCATCACTTTCCATATTCGTAATTGTGTCAGTATTCGTATTGTCTTGCGTAGCCAAATAGAAGAGAATTACTGCAATTACTATGATCATTGTAAATATAGATAACGGTCGCTTCATTCTAGCTGCCTCACTTTACCACATATTCTGAGTTGCATAAATTTTCTAATGTTCATGACAACGACCAACGAGCTATAAGCGCTAGTATGACGCTTACAGCTCGTAACCAACTATTCAAGTTTCATTGTCTGGGACGAGTTTTAGAGGAGCTTCAAACTCGTTTCCTTCCGTTCCATCCGACTCTACAAGACGTTTAAGCGCGCCAAGTTTATTTTCCCAATATCGTTCATAATAGGAAAGCCATTGCTTCAACTGGAGAAGCGGCTCAGCATCGAGACGATACCTCGTTTCTCTACCAACCTTTCGTTCCTTAACCAGGCCTGCTTCCGCTAGCACGCGCAAATGCTTGGAAACAGCAGTCCGACTCATTGGAAAATGTCCGCTAATTACGTTAACCGGCATCTCTTGATCGATCAGTAATTTCAACAAGCTCCGGCGGGTAGGATCAGCGATAGCCTGAAACACATCATGCTTTGGTTCCACTTCGGCTTTATTTGCCTTCGACATAAGCACCTAGCGCCTTCAGCAAATTTACCCAACCTCCGGACATTCTGTCACGAACAACTTCATGAGCTTGTCCAAACTCAGTAACTTTGTCGACATCCCAACCACCATGAATCAGAGTGAACTCCGTCTTTCCATCCAGCTCCTTCAATTCGAACGTCAGCGTCCAGTCCTTGCCCCATTCAAAAGTCAGTCGATTAGGTGGATCAAGCTCTGTTACTTTACATGGCGACTGACCGAATGGTCCCGCTTCTAAGTGGAACTCATAGCCAAGCTCTGGCTTAAAGTCATTTGGCATGAACCACGCCGCTATTCCCTCCGATGTAGCAACTGTTTTCCATACTTTCGTGATCGGCGCATTCAGCTCCACTGTTTGACGAATGTCTGTCAGTGTATTCTTTGTGTTATTGTTGTCCAATTATTTCCCTCCGTTAGTCATGAATAGAAACCATTTGGTTTCATGTACAATTATTATATGAAACCTAATGGTTTCATGTCAACAGTAAAACATTGAGCTGCATGAATCGCGATTCGCTTTCTAGCGGCATCTGCTCAATTAAACCTCTCTATCTATTAAATAAGCGTGTAACCATAACAATTGATAGATCTACTACATAACATATAAGGATTCTACTAGTGAAGGAGTTGTTCATATGCCAGGACCAGGTCCAAAAGGTAATCGTAGTGGGGGGTCTAGAGGTAACCGTAGTGGCGGGTCGCAAGGTAACCGCAGCGGCGGTTCGAGAGGTAACCGTAGTGGCGGGTCGCAAGGTAACCGCAGCGGCGGATCGAGAGGTAATCGTATTGGCGGATCGCAAGGTAACCGCAGCGGCGGGTCTCCAGGAAACCGCATTGGAGGCTCACAAGGTAACCGCAGCGGCGGGTCTCCAGGAAACCGCATTGGAGGCTCGCAAGGTAACCGCAGTTTTGGGGCGCAAGGCTTCTTCTGCTAAACTAAGAAGCTCAAAAGAATTGATGAGATTGTCGAGTTTTTTTCGGTGTTGTAAGTGCGTGAAGAAGGCTTGATTCCAACCGTTCTTGGTACTGTAGTTTCTGCTTCTGGTGTATTGGTTTTGGACTTGCCCATGTTGTTCTTAGAGCAATAGACCTGGTAGAACATCGATAAAGTTTGGCAAGTAAATAGGGAGGTATTTATTACCTCCCTTCCCTAACTAATTAATGTTCTTAAAGAAAGAAGTACCGCGTGGATTCGGCATAACTAGAAATAGAGTCAATAGGTTTTCTTATAATAAATGGTTCATTTTACTTACGGGGGAGAAGAAAAGGAACTAATCCCATTGCTATAGCTCGATGTCCCCGATCATTGGGATGTATGGGTAGAGTTCCACTCAACGCATCTTCAATCTTACCTTTTCGATATCCGTAAATAAGTTCTTCTTGTTTTCCAGCAAACCACGAATGAACGGGAGCGACATTTACATCAAAACTTTGGGCAACCTCTTTCGTTATGTGATTTAATTGGTCTATCGCCTGAACAGATAGAGCACTGTTAGGAAAAGGATTGTATTGCGTACAGCAAATGATTCTGGCATTGCTTTCTTTTTTTATTCGAGTTAAAAGAGCGCTTAAATTTCGTCTATAGTTGTTTATACTTTTTCCTGCAATTGCAGTTAATGGTTGCTGGCTTTTAAGTGCAAACAGTGCCGCATTCAATAAATCCACTCCTCCGACCCAAACGGAAATAACGTCTGAATGACTTATTAATGAGGACCCTTCCCATGTCACGGCATTTAATAGATCCTGACTGCTCCAACCAGGACGAGCCAATACATATCCAGTAACCCTACGGGTACGAGATTGAGAATTTAATGTAGACACGGCTATTTGTGGATAAGCCTTTGCGAAAGAGGATGCATTTTCCCCAAATGTAATGGAATCTCCAAGAGCTGTATAGATCATAAGAATATCACCACCCCAAGCTTAAACATATATACAACAATAATTGACTAACTATCATCTTCTTAGAGTTATAATATTGCTACTATGCGCAGGTTGTGTGGACATAAACAATTTATGTTATACGTCTCTTTTAGGAATAACAACGAAACTCCGTCACAAAACTTCGTTCCCTATAGAAGCATTATTTCAGGGTGAACGGATATTTTTCTCATCCCTGCTCGGCCTCTGTCTTGGTTTTTCCAATCTCCCTCTGAACAAACTCTAACCAGCCCGATGCTGCATGGGAGACATAACCATTCTTTCTCCAAATAATCGCTATATCCCACTGGATGCTCGGATCGATCTTTCGAATGACATGAACTTTATCAGAGTCGAATTTGGCACAAATTGTTTCAGGAAGTAGAGAAATTCCTTGACCCGCGCAAACCAGTTCGTAGATGAAATCCCATTGTGAGCTTTCGTATGCGATCTGTGGCTCGAACCCCTCCATGATACAAGCATCCTTCACTCTGTCGTGCAAGTTGAACTCCTGACGAAAGAGAATGAAGAACTCGTTCCTAAGCTCTGAGAGTCTGACTTCCTTCCTC
>NZ_JBFUHJ010000397.1:0-5356 GCF_056402455.1 Paenibacillus sp. P4_A7
ATTTTCAAAAAAAGATCGTGTTGAGCTATTCTCCAGCAAGGTTCCTTCCCCCATAAACCATACTGACCCGCTCATTTTCCTTGCTTGATCAATGTCATGCGTAACCCAAATCATCGTCGTTCCCTCTTGTTGATGCCACTCCCGCAGCACTTGCTCGACCAATAACTTACTGCCGCCATCGAGCGATGCTGTAATTTCATCGAGCAGCAGCACCTCTGGACGCAGGAGCAAAGCACGAAGCAGTGCAACACGTTGCTTCTCGCCTCCCGATAATTCCTCTGCACTCTTACCTAGATCCAAATGCTCCAATCCTAAGCAAGGCAGTAAACGATTAACAAGCTTATCTTCATAAGGAATTCGGTGCAGCATGCTAACCGTCTTCAAATTTTGCTCAATGCTTCCTTGCAGCATAACTGACTGCTGCGCGACATAACATACCTTCATCCGCCACTTCCTAGGATCCATGTCGCGCTGCGATACATTATTTAAGCGAATTTCCCCTTCATCCGCATGATCCAAAGAAGCAATAATACGAAGCAGTGTACTTTTTCCTTGACCGGAAACACCTAGTAAAGCAATAATAGAAGGCTCCATAATTTCAGCCGTAATATTATCGAATAAGGCTTTAGTAGTAGCTTCATTCCTATTCTTTTTAAGCTGCTGCAAATGTAAAATTGGCTTATTCACAGGTAAGGCTACCTCCATTCTATTACCCTAAATATTATAGCTCTAATGCTGTTGTTTATGAACTTATAACAATCGTCGTTCTTGGTAGAATAAGTGTCCCCCGAAAAAGTAAGCTTATTTATAGTGAAGGCTTATCAAGTCGTATATTGAAAAGGCTGACAATCCACTGCCGCATATAGCGGAAGCAAACCATCAGCCTTTATACTCTTTATTTTACATACGTTATTTATTTTACAGTTGCATCTATTTCTTTAACCATTTCTGCAACAGTTACTAAGCCGCCGCCAGAAAGGTACCAGAAGTTAGGATCAAGATAAACGATATTGCCATCTTTAAATGCTTTTGTATTTTTCACCAGATCATTTTCAATCGTTTTCTTAGCACCTGACTCACCAGCTACTGCTGCATCGCGATCGACAACAAACAGATAGTCCGGATTTTTCTCAACGATATATTCAAATGATACGTAGCTACATTTATATTACACCAATTCTCGAGATGATCTGAATGGACTTTTCGTTAATTTAAGATGGACTTTTCTACAAATTGGGATTATGTGACAGGGAAGTGAACGTAGTGTTCACTTAGTGTGTTCACCGCTTGTTTCGGGTGCAATTGTCCCGCACCCTATCCTGATTATTCCTTAAATATAGTTGTTACATAACATATAAAAATACTTTAAAAGATCTAGTAAAAAGGCAATTATTTTTTTCACTGAATATGATACTATGATAAAAGATTGATAGATTATTGAATGGGGGCATATTGCGCTATGAGCCATGAGCAACTTGAAGAAGGATACTTTGGAGAATTCGGGGGTAGCTTTGTTCCTCCAGAACTGAAAGAAGTACTAAGTTATTTAAGTGAACAGTTCAACAAGTATAAGGATGATCCCGAATTTAATGAAGAGCTGCGCTACTACTTACGTGAATACGTTGGCCGCGAAAACCCACTAACCTATGCTGAGCAAATTACAAAAGCATGGGGCGGGGCTAAAATTTATTTGAAGCGTGAAGATTTGAACCATACTGGCGCTCATAAAATCAACAACGTAGTAGGCCAAATTCTGCTTGCCAAAAGAATGGGTGCCAAGCGCGTTATTGCTGAAACTGGAGCCGGCCAGCATGGTGTGGCTACAGCAACTGTTTGCGCAATGTTCAATATGGAATGCATCATTTATATGGGAGCAGAGGATACAAAGCGCCAATCGCTAAATGTATTTAGAATGGAGCTTCTAGGAGCTACTGTTGTGCCAGTACATAAAGGCCAAGGGCGCTTGAAAGATGCCGTAGATGAGGCTCTAAATGACTTAGTAGAAAACTACAAAACAACCTTCTACTTGCTCGGCTCAGCAGTAGGGCCGCATCCGTTCCCAACGATGGTGAAGCATTTCCAATCGATCATTAGCGAAGAGTCCAAACGTCAAATCTTAGAAAAAGAAGGACGTCTTCCAGATGCTGTTATTGCCTGCGTAGGCGGCGGAAGCAATGCGATTGGTGCATTTGCTCATTATTTGGACGAGCCTTCAGTACGTCTTATTGGGGCAGAGCCAGATCAAGCGCCAAGCTTGACGCAAGGAGTTCCAAGCATATTGCACGGCTTCAAATGTCTCGTGCTGCTTGACGAGGCAGGCAATCCTAAGCCAACCTATTCCATTGCAGCAGGTCTCGACTACCCGGGCATTGGACCGGAGCATAGCCATCTTATGGTTTCAGGCCGTGCGGAATATGTAACCGTTAGCAATGAAGAAGTTTTGGCTGCATTCCAGGAGCTATCCCGCATAGAAGGCATTATCCCCGCACTAGAAAGTGCACATGCGATAGCTCACGCGAAGAAGCTTGCTCCTACAATGAACATGGATCAGATCATTATCATTAACCTATCCGGCCGCGGAGATAAAGACGTCGAGCAAGTATACAACATGCTCAATTCCTAATCGCACCTATACCTAGAGAAGGGCTGCTCCCAAAGTCATCGAAGATGACCGTGGGACAGCCCTTTGTTATTTTAGGCACTAGAGACAGCCGCTTTTCAACAACCGAACCAACTGATCAGGCTTTGCAGGATCTAATGTAATAGAGTGGATTCAATTCAAGCATATCAGATGTAACGATATTTAATTTTTATGATTCTAGCTCGAACGAAAACGGCCCGATATAAGTCAATTGATCAACTTCCAGCTCATCCGCAGCTCCATCCAAAATACGACGAACACCATCTAAGGTATCCTGAAGTGTGAGCCACTCACCCATTTTGTTTGTAAAAGGTTCAGCAACATAAAACGGCTGCGTAAGGAACGACTCCAGTCTTTCACCTCTACGATAAATCAATATATCGGAGTCAGGCAACTTCTCTAATCCGCGTGCTCTAACTAACGATCGCAACTCCCGGTATCGACGAAGTAATTTACGTGCTCGTTGTTGTAGCATCAGATGAGTCGCCTCGAGATGAGCTCCTTCTAAAACAGTGGATGTAGAATAGATGGGATCTACCGCCGGGAAGAGGCTGCGTGATGCCATATCCGCATCAAATCGCAACAGCGTATCCAATGGTCCATATGGAGCTTCTTCGTCTGCTGCTTCGAAATGGGTATCTACTAAAGCTATCGTTACTGGCCGAGTTCCAGCCTCTTGGAGCCTTTCACGCAATGCTAATAAATCGCCTGATAGAACAATCGATCGATCTGCCCCTAGCAATACGTCACGTTCAGTCCCGAAAGCAGCTATGTGTTTACACACCTCATCGAGCGTTGTGCAGATAATCTCGGACTCGCTTACCACATCACTAATTCCTTCAGCATCAACCTCTGGCTTCCAAAAAACAGTAACATATCCACGCCGCTTCATCCTACGTAAAAGCTCAGCCAGCATAACAAGCTGCCCCATTCCAGGACCTGCGATAAGACCAATGGTACCTCCCCTTACTACCGGTGCAAATAAATCCAAAACCTTCACACCTGTTTCAATCATCGCTACACCACTCCCTCGAATTATTAATTCATCAAGACTACAATTAGCAAGCGAAGCAAGGGTTACAAGGGTTTTAACTTCAGCCCTGCCAACTGGTATTTTGCCTGTACACAGGTTAGAAACAGTAGCAGGTCGTAATCCAGCTGCACGGGCCGCTGTCGTAAGATTTGGAACACGTCGACGTAGTAATGAAACGTTGAGTTGTAAATCATCATTCATTGTCAAACACCTCCTTACTCCATAAAGTAATTTAGTTTACGCTAAAACTAGTTGTTACTATGTAGAGTAATATTTTTTACTCTATAATGCAACATAAATTTCTCCATCTTGTCCAACTGAGCTCACTCATTAAACAAACAGAAAGACCCTATCAGCTAATTTCTCTTTGTGGAGGAATACCACGAAAAAGAAAATAGCTGATAGGGTCTTTTTAGAATTCCCAATCCTCTAATAAAGCCCAGGTAATATCGGGTTCATTGCCCGCTGATTTCATCGTTCCCACGTAAATATCAGATGAACTTTTATTTTTGGAGTAATGCTCAAGAATGAACTTTGATGTTGCAGTCATATTTAATTCAGCTGCCAAATTTATATCATTCCATGAGAGCTGGCCTTCTTCACTTTCTTGCACGATTAAGTGCTTCACGTTTGAAAAGTATATGTATTGAAGTCTTATCTCGGTATCCTTAATCCGCAAAATAATATATCTCAGTTCTAAACCTGATAAATCATCGTTTGTTAGTCCTGTTTCTTCTTCTACTTCCCTCAAACATGCATCTGTCGGATTATTTAGTTCACGTTCTTCTAAGTGTCCTCCAATAGGTACAACCATTCCTGATAGAAAACTATTTCCATTAGCCTTCTCCATTAATAATAATTGGTCATCGTGAAAGAGAAACGCTGCTGCCATTTGCCTTAGAGTAGTCATAGTTATCCCCTCATCTTAAATACCCTTAACCTTACCATGGATGGGAATTCCCCTCCTAGTATTCTAATTCAATATATTCGTATACATAGCCATATTACTGCACCCAACGATATAAGAGCAGCCAGTGATACAAATAACATATAACCAATTTTGCTTTTAGTAATAGCGTGATTATCATAAAATTCAGGTTTTCTATCCATCCCCAGCCATAACTCACCGATCAAGTTAACGACCACTAGAGCAAAGTTTTTAATAACCCTCACTTATTCACCTCCATCGGATATCTTCTATCGATATTTTTGGATACATATACCATTCCATATTCTAGGCTTTATTATAACTCAATTTCCACATTAGTTTCATTTATTAACAAAAAAACCATTAACTAATTCGTAACAAATCGATATTACTATATGAAAAATAAAAAACGGCCTTGTCGCAGTTTATGCGAACAGCGGTCGTTCTAGTTTCTGTCTATGGTCAGTTTTACGGTTAAGCTAATATATTTAGAAGGTTAGCGATAAGAATTTGTTACATTAGACTTTTTTAGTAGCTAAATGTTCATTAATAGTGAGGGTAGGTTCACTATGATCTAAGCTGCTGATACTCTCATTAATAATTAGTGAAGTAAACCTCATTGGCGATGAGGTTATACTCACGGGGAGTCAGTTTTACCTAACTAATGCTGATAGATGTACAATAATAATGGAAATTAGTGAGGTTAGTCTCACTAAACAATGAGTTTCCCTCAGTATCAAGACCACTGCTGCTC
>NZ_JBFUHJ010000398.1:0-5325 GCF_056402455.1 Paenibacillus sp. P4_A7
GGACTAGGCCGTGAATACATGCCTAGCTATTATGCAAACGGTGACCTATTCAATAGCTTCTTCTATATTGATGCTGCGAAACAGCCATTAACGTTCGAAAATCTTTATGAATCCGAAGCATTCAATAATTTAGTTAATAAGGCACGTGAATGGTATAACAAGGGCTACACTCCGAAAGATCATGCTACAATGAATGAAGATTTTGGTAAAGGAAAAACTGGTGCCGTAGCATCGAATTTATTCCGTCCTTCAGAGTCAATCGATGGTTTAGTGGCGAATATACCTGGAGGAGAAATTGAATTTGTTCAATTCAACGCGGATCAACCGAAATATATTTTCAGCTCTGTAGATAATTTATTAGCAGTATTTGCGACGAGCAAGCATCCGAAAGAGGCTGTTCAATTCGTAAACTGGTTCCATAGCAATGAAGAAAACTATAATTTGATGTCGCTTGGTGTTGAAGGCATCAACTATAAGGTAGATGGCAATAGCGCTTCTTACGATGGCATTGCCGCTGACAAGCAATACATGCCGATCAGTTGGGCTTGGACAGATATGAGATTTGCTAAGTTCAGTAAAAGCCTTGATCCAGCACAATTGGAGCGTATGAAAAACTGGGATAACGATGCGATAAAAACTGATTTGATCGGGTTCAGTGTAGATTCCGAGCCAGTGAAGAGTGAATTGGCTAAAATAAGTGCGATTGTTATCGAGTACCAGAAACCATTGTATAGTGGTCTTGTGGAATACTCATCTGTTAAAGAGAAAATGCTTAAACGATTAAAGGATGCTGGAATTGATAAGGTTCTTGCAGAATATCAAAGCCAACTGGATGCGTACTTGGCTGAACAGAAATAAATGAAATGAATATGACCCGAGTCTGATTTTCCGGACTCGGGCTCAATAATATATAGGCAGAAAGGCAGATGATTTTATGACTACAATTAAAAAAGTACATGTTATTTTTAAAACACATTTGGATATTGGCTTTACCGATCTTGCAGCTAATGTTGTTGACCAATATATGACCACGTTTATTCCGCAAGCGTTATCATTGTCTGAACGTATGACAGGCGATGACGGACGTTCAAAATTTATTTGGACAGTTGGATCTTGGTTAATTGAAGAATATTTACAAAACGCACCTGAGGAGCAACGTATCCAAATGGAGCAGGCGATTAGTAGAGGTGATATTGCTTGGCATGGTCTTCCTTTTACAACACATACAGAATTAATGGATAAAACATTACTGGAATATGGCTTGTCGATTTCTCAGAAGCTGGATCAACGATTCGGGAGAAGTACGATTGCTGCAAAAATGACCGATGTTCCAGGACATACGATCGGCATCGTACCATTATTAGCTAGTTATGGTATTCGCTATTTGCATATCGGCGTAAATCSAGCAAGTAAAGCTCCAAGTGTCCCACAAGTGTTTGTTTGGAAGGCAGATGATGGCTCCGAACTGATCGTCAACTATGCGGATGATTATGGCCAAGCTTTAGAAGTGGATGGATTTGAAGATGTCCTTTATTTTGCCCATACCGGCGATAATAATGGTCCTTCTTCATTAGAAGATATAGAGTCGCTGTACAAACAATTACAAGCGAAATACCCGGATGCGGAAATAGTTGCATCAACACTGGATGCCTTCGCTGAAAAGCTGCTGGAATTTAAGCATGTACTTCCAGTTGTTAGCGAAGAAATAGGTGATTCGTGGATTCAGGGCGTAGCTACCGATCCGTTGAAAGTGGCACGCTACCGGGAATTACTTCGTTTAAGGGACAAATGGGTTGCTTCAGGTTCTCTAGATCCTAATAGTGCAAGCTATGCTAAGTTTTGTAATCGTCTTCTGTTAATTACAGAGCATACTTGGGGAATGGATGAAAAATTATATTTGGCGGATTATGTAAATTATTCTGCAACAGATTTCAAGGCGGCAAGAGCAAAGAATAAGATTACGGATGATATAGTCAATCAAGATCAATATTATCATACGTTTAATCGCCTTGGTGTACAAGATCGCAGTTATGAGCGCTTTGAAAGCTCATGGGCCGAGCAACGCGCATATCTAGATCAGGCTATATCAGCAATAAGTTCGGAATTGCAACTTGAAGCACAGCAAGTATTAGACAGTTTGAGTGTTGTCCATTCAGATCGTTCCAAGGAAGTTGGAAACATAGAACAACTTGAAATGAACCGTAGCTATACTTTAGGGCAATTTCGAGTTAGCTTCGCTTCGGACGGTTCTATTGATCAATTGGTTGATCGTAATGGGAAAGTATGGGCAAACGATGAAAATAGATTGGCTGCTTACCGTTATGAAACGTTCAGTCATGAAAACTATGAACGTTATATTAAAGAATATACGATCAACATGAAAAAGAATTATATTTGGGCGTTCCCGGATCAGGCGAAGCCAGGAATGGAATATGCTGAGCCTACACCGGAGCATAAGCTGTATAGCCCAATTGTAAGAAATCTTCAATTGGAAAGACAAGCAGACGTTGACATGGTATGGGTTCGATTAGAAATGCCTACCGATGCTAGCGAGAATTATGGCGCACCCCAGCAGCTCGAGATCGTATACACATTCCATCATAACGATTGTAGCATCGATATCGAATTGAATTGGATCAATAAATCGGCATGCCGATTGCCGGAAGCAAGCTGGTTCTCATTTGTCCCTAGTGTTGACAGTCCGAATCAATGGACGATGGACAAACTAGGTACACGAATTTCACCGTTAGCAGTTGTCAAAAACGGTAATCGCAATATGCATGCAGTCAATTCTGGACTTTATTATGATGGTGCAGATGGAAAGATCGTCATTGAAACATTGGATGCGCCTGTCGTATGCCCGGGTGAAAGACGATTACTGCAATTCGATAATACGTTTGCTCCACTTGCTGGAGGTTTTCATTTTAATTTGCACAATAACGCTTGGGGCACGAACTTTCCGATGTGGTTCGAGGATGATATGAAGTTCCGATTCCGTTTGACATTACAATCGAATCGGATGAACTAGAGTCAAACCGGCTGATATTAAGTCTTTCTTGAGCAAGTACAACATGCTTCATAAATCGGCATACTACATTATTCTATTTTATAACACACATTACGGAGGTACCTTTTATGAGCATTTCATATGATCCATCGACTCGAGTATTTAACCTGCAAGCTAATCAAACAAGCTATATGATGAAAATTTTGGATGACGGTTACCTTGCGCACATTTATTGGGGACGTAAGCTTCGCATCCGGGCGCAAGAGCTTCGCTATTTCGATCATCCATCGTTCAGTCCAACGCCAGAAGGATCGGCTGGAGGATTTACACTAGATATGACGCCTGTTGAATATCCTGCATATGGAAATGGCGATCTTCGTGTGCCAGCCTATCAAGTTCAATTGGAAAACGGATCGACAATTAGTGATTTGCGCTATGAATCCCATACAATTACGCCAGGTAAGCCACGTCTTGACGGTCTCCCTGCAACTTATACAGAAACGGACAATGAAGCAGAGACGCTTGAAATTACACTTCGTGATGCAGTAACAGGCTTGAAGGTGATGCTGTCTTATACCGCATTTGCGCAATATGATGCGATTGCACGTTCTGTTCGATTTGTGAATGAAGGTCAAGCACCATTGAAGCTGCTTCGAGTGCTTAGTGCTAGCGTTGATATGCCACATGATCGCATGGATATGCTTGACTTGACAGGCGCATGGTCACGTGAACGACATATTCAAGTAAGGCCGTTGATGAAGGGCATGCAGTCCATTGAGAGCCGCCGCGGCTCCAGCTCGCATCAGCATAATCCATTTATGGCGCTACTTTCAAAGGATGCGACAGAGGATCACGGGGATGTATATGGATTCAATTTAGTTTATAGCGGTAATTTCATCGCTCAAGCTGAGGTGGATCAGTTTAACAGTACGCGTGTATCGATTGGGATTAACTCCTTCGATTTTAGTTGGCATCTTGAACCTGGTGAAGCTTTCCAAACGCCAGAAGCGATACTTGTTTACTCGGATAAAGGACTTGGCAGCATGTCGCGTACGTATCATAAATTGTACCGTTCGCGCATTTGTCGCGGAGTGTTCCGAGATGAGCCACGCCCTGTTCTCGTAAATAATTGGGAAGCGACGTATTTCGATTTTACTGCCGAGAAGATTGAATCGATTGCTGAAGTAGGTAAAGAGCTTGGTATCGAGCTGTTTGTACTCGATGATGGTTGGTTCGGAAAGCGCAATGATGACAAGAGCTCATTAGGAGATTGGTTTGTCAATCGTGAGAAGCTACCGAATGGTCTCGAGGATTTGGTTGAGCGTGTGCGTAAGCTTGATATGCAATTTGGTATATGGTTCGAGCCGGAGATGATTTCTCCTGACAGCGACTTGTATCGTAGCCATCCCGATTGGTGTCTGCATGTACCAGAGCGCGGGCGATCACTTGGCCGCAACCAACTTATTCTTGATTTTTCACGCCAGGATGTGTGTGATGCGATTATTGAGAGGCTATCGGGCATTTTAAATGGTGCGCCGATTTCATACGTAAAGTGGGATATGAATCGTAATATGTCAGAGATTGGATCAGCGTTACTGCCTCCGCATCGTCAACGGGAAACAGCTCATCGTTACATGCTAGGTCTATACTATGTACTAGAAGAAATTACAACGAAGTTTCCGAAAGTTCTATTTGAAAGCTGTTCTGGTGGTGGCGGTCGCTTTGATCCAGGAATGCTCTATTATATGCCACAAACGTGGACAAGCGATAATACGGATGCAGTAGAACGCTTGAAAATTCAGTACGGAACAAGCATCGTTTATCCAATTAGTGCGATGGGGGCACATATATCGGCGGCGCCGAACCATCAAGTAGGGCGGTTAACTTCACTTAAGACACGTGGCGATATCGCGATGTCCGGTAATTTTGGCTATGAGTTAGATCTATCTAAGTTCACTGATGAAGAGAAAGAGCTTGCTAAGCAGCAGGTTGCCTTGTATAAGGAAATTCGTCCGTTAGTTCAATTCGGCGATTATTACCGTTTGCTGAATCCGTTCGCAGGCAATGAGGCTGCATGGATGTTCGTAAGCGAAGATAAGAGTGAGGCGCTTGTAGTATATAGCCGCGTCCTGGCAGTTCCGTTCGCGCCATTTGATTCTTTACACTTAAAGGGATTAGATGCAGATGTAGATTATGTTGTGGTAGAAACCGGGCAGCAGCTTGGCGGTGACGAGCTGATGTATAACGGCATTCACATCCCAAGTCTTACAGGAGATTTCCAAAGCTGGTTGTTTAGACTAAAGCGTGTGGATTAAGGC
>NZ_JBFUHJ010000399.1:0-5315 GCF_056402455.1 Paenibacillus sp. P4_A7
GTCATATACCCGTCGAATAGTTTGATACAACTCTTCTACATCGCCATCCTTTACAATGAAGCCGCCTCTTGTCTGATGAATGATTTCAGGTGCTCCACCTGAATCGGATACAATAACAGGCGTCTGCACGAGTAAAGATTCGATGATAACTCTGCCAAAAGGCTCATTTAATGAGAAGTTGATCGTAAGATCACATTCCTTCATCACTTCAAGCGGCTTCTTGCTATAGCCATAGAAGATTACGTTATGCTCCAAGCCATATGCGATAACCTTCTGAATCATTTCGTTAAAATAATCCTCTGATCCGTCTACGGAAGTATCACCGACAATAAGCAGCTTCCAATTGCGCTTTCCGATATCGGCTAATTTCTTCATAGCCTCGATAACCAGATGATATCTTTTCCATTCCACGATCCTACCGAAAGTCCCAATGATGAGCGTATCGTCCTCCATAAAAGTACGGCTCTTCATCGTCAAACCCATTTCCGTATCTACACCGTTATAAATAATGGTCTTATTGCTACCTTGAATCGAGTTCGCTACAAAGTGCGAGATACAAATGACCTGATCGAAAAAACGTGGCAATACGTTATTAAACATCCGTAAATGTGTATAATCCCGGTGATGCCAAACTAATTTGCAGCTCGTTAGAAATTTAAGCGGCGCCGTGTACCACGGTGCGCGCCATCCGTTGGCATGAATGATATCCATACGGTTTTTTTTCACGAACGCTCTGATTCGCATAACGGTTTCGATATAGCCAAACCCGAATTTCTTCTTAATGCTGTTAAGACGAAGTGGAAAATGCTCATAATCCGTCCTGATTTCATGCAAGAACTCCGCATTCGCGGGAGCTAGTAGAAAAATCCGATATTTGGATAAATCTATGAAATTAATTAAATGAATCAGACTTTGCTCAGCTCCTCCTTTTTTATCTGCGTGGGTAACAAACATGACGTTAATTTTTCTGTTCACCATTTACAGCACCTGCTTCATTTGATAACTAGTGTTTAAAGATTGGATATAACCCTTTAGCACTTCTTTATGGTTGTAATGCGTGCGTATAAATTGCTGCGATGACAGAAGCAGCTTCCTAGCTTCCTCTGGGTTATCAAATAGCTGCTTAATCCGTCTATAAAATTGCTCTGGTTTGTCGGCAACCATAATGTGCTCCGTATCTAGTAATCCAGTTCCMTCACAGCCTATAGAGGTCGAGATGACAGGAAGACCGTTCTGAATGGCTTCGATTGTCTTAAGCTTGACACCCGCTCCGTTTTGCATCGGGTTTACGAATAAATAACCGTTTTTATAAATGCTGTCTAGACTCTTCGGCGAGTCATGTACGATTACGTTTGTAAGATCGTATGGCTCAAGCCAGCTTAAGCTCTGATTTCGACTGTTCCCCGCCACAATAAACTTGTAATCCGGCTCCTTCAGCATCAGTGGATGAATATGTTTCAGATACCACTCAATCGCTTCCCGGTTATTCGGCATAAATAAGGAACCGATAAACACAACATGTTTACTTTCAAAAAGGCTAGTTCCGAAAATATCCTTCGTAACCGGTGGCGGTAGAAACAAGCATTGAGCTGACGGATTTAGCTGCTTAAAGCTTTCAAATTCCTTACTCGAAATAAACAAATATTTATTGACCTTCTTCAGCATTTTCTTCTGCAATGTCGTGAATTTGCTGCTTTCCATGTGATAATACATTTTGTGCAGCACATTTTTGGTGCTTCTGGCAAGCGCCTTGAAGTATACCGCCTCGTCGTTATGGACCCTTAAAATAACTTTTTCAGGTTTGATTTTCGGATTGTTTAGAATCGGATAAACATAGTCGCCCTCAAGCAGCACATAGTCATAATCCTCATCAATATGTACATGCTCCAGCTCATTTCTGGATTGAACTTGCATCGGAATGTTATGCAGCAAGTTAGCGAGCTTGCTTGTTCGGTCGCATAGTACAATTTTCTCGACATACGTGTATACATGCTTCTTATCTGTCTCAGTAGGCATTTGCTTTCCGCACACGATGAGATCGATCCTCCAGCCAAGATCGGCCAAAACCTTAATTCTTCCCCATGTATCCACCCTTCCGCCATGGTCGGCGGGATAAGGGAAATCACTGCACACTACAAGCATTTTCATTTGGCTACCCCCGACATCGTTGAATTATCCATTTCATTTTTTCCTAGGAAGAGACTAATAAAGGCAAAGAGCAGCCAGACTTCATATTTAATCTCCAGCGTTACTAAAAGCATAGAGAACAGAATAAACACGAGAGCAAGAAACAGAATTGAGCTAGATTTCACCTTCACGATCAGGTCTTTAGCTAATTGGTAGAAGAACACCAAAGAGAAAATCCCACCAAACATCACCCACTGAAAAAAGCCTGACTTCACACCTAAATTTTTATCAGAGCCTGAGTACTGCATCAGCTCACTTGCATTAATCTGACTTACTCCAAATAGGTTGTAATAGAAATGCGACATCATGTTAAGCGCGTTATCCAAATATTTAGTGAAATAGATGAGATAAGCTCCTGTTCCAACTCCCAGTGGATGGTGGAATACGGTAACAATCGCGATAAGGATCGTTCCCATACGTGTGTATGAGGACGTATAGTTCTCAATATCATTACTAAAGGAGCTGACCAGTCCAGCTGAGAAATAGTTGAAAAATAGATACATAGCCAAGATAGCTGCAATGAGCAATATAAAGTTTTTCTTCTTCCTGAAATCCAAAAACTTGATCATGGTCACAATGAGCGTTAGCATGCTTATAATTAGAAATCCCTTTGATCCAGTAACGAATAAATAATATAGAAAGAAACCGGACGTATAGATGATCGTCAGCGTCTTCCCTAGATTGTTCAAATACCTAGTCAGATAGATCAGAATCGCGGAATAAACAACGATAATTGATCCTGTCGTACTGCTTTCAGAGGTGAGCAAGCGCACCCGCCAATAGGGGTTGTTTCCTGCATGCAGATAAGTGAGTGCATTGGGCATGCTCATCAGCTCTACAATCATAATGACAAGGAGCAGAGTGACTACCGCTAGAAAACAGACATAAATGACTTTAAAGCTATCTATTTTAGAGAAAACGAGCTGCATATGCCGGATGTAAAACAGTATTAATACAAAATAGATCAATACTTTAACCGATTTACCAAGCAGGCCCTCCGAGCCAAAGCTATAGCTGCCTTGAAGGAACTGAATAAGAATGTATGCGATACTGATAAAGCTTAAATAGAGAATAAAGGCAAACATAATCTTCTGAAGCTTTGTTGTATGCATGACCTTCTTGTGCTTGGCAAGCATCGAGATTTCACAAAATATAAATACTGGAAATAGCAAAATGACGGGTGACCTGCCAATTTCACCGATCATATTCACCAGCGGGAAATCCTGATAGAAGGTCAGTACAAGCAAAATACAGAGATAAAGCGCCAGAAAAAACTGCTTTTTACTAGACATATTTTTTGACCGTTATGGAATACCGATCTCTACGCTTGCTGACGGCATCCTTGTATAACGTTTCAATTTGGCTGTTCATCTTATCGGAATGAAATTTGTTGCTGAAAATCTTCTCGCCTGCTTGTCCCATCGTTTGTAGTTCACTTTTGTCGAGGCCATGAATAATGTTTGCCAGCTCATTCTTATTGTCAAAGTCAAAGATGAAGCCATTCACACCATGCTGGATAATTTCCGGGAGCGCGCCACGATTACTAGCAATGACAGGCTTTTTATTTCGCAGCGCCTCGATTGCAACAATGCCGAACCCTTCCCAACGGGATGGGACGATAACTGCATCACACGCCTGCATGTAACGGTCAATCTCCGCGTTATCTACCCAGYCAATTCTGACTGTGCTGTCCGGGTATTCATAAGCAACATCTTCTAGAACGGTATCCMCGACCAAATACAGCGTGACATTCGTAAATCTCTGTTCATTAAAAACCTCAAGCAGCAAATCAAAACCCTTTTGTCGATCAAAACGCCCGACATACAGCAGGTTAATCTGTTCCTTGTTTACGGCAAACGRTTCATACCTCGGAGGAGGCGCATCCGACACGCCGTTATATACAACGACTGATTTTTTGGCTGATAAGCCATAATGCATAGCCATTTGATATTCATAGTTGGATATATGGATGATGACATCCGTACGCAATGACAGCAGCTTCTCTACTGTGGCAAACAGCCTTTTTTTCCACGACTGTGTATCCATTAGAAAAGCCCATCCATGAGCACAATAAATGACAATTGGGCGCTCCTTTTTTATAAGAAGCAACGCTCGCAGGAAAAACCCTGCGAACGTTCCATGGACATGTACGATGTCTGGTTTGATTTCCTTTAACGCCTTATTGATCATTTTCATCGCTGTGAAAAAGTATTTAGGTTTTCTCTTATAAGGGTATAAGAGCAATCGATCAGCACTAATTTGAAGAGAATCGCGATTAGAATTTTGCTCAGATGCGATTAGATAAATATCATGACTTGCTGCTTGATACTTCAGTACCTCATTCAGATGAGTTTCGATGCCGCCCTTTGTAAATTCCGAGATATGTAGGACTCTCGCCATTATCTCGCCTCCTAAAGCTTCCTTGAATTAATTAGTACGCATCCTGAGAAGCTACGACAGCCTTCACCGTTCTGAACATAATTTTGATATCCAGCCAAATACATCTCTTCTCAATATAAGCAAGGTCCAGCTCGACCATTTGTTTAAAGCAGAGATTGTTTCTACCGCTAACCTGCCATAATCCCGTACAGCCAGGTGTAACGGTCAAGCGTTTCTTATCATGATCCGTATAGTCTGCTACTTCCCTTGAAAGCGGCGGTCTTGGACCTACTAAGGACATATCGCCTTTAAGAACATTGATTAATTGCGGCAGCTCGTCGATACTTGTTTTCCGAATAAACTTACCGACCTTTGTTACGCGCGGATCATCCTTCATCTTGAACATCGCGCCGCTAATTTCATTCTTATCAAGCAAATCCTTCAGCAGCTCCTCCGCATTGGTCCGCATGGAGCGAAGCTTAAACATGCGAAAAGGCTTCTGGTCTTTGCCGATTCTTGTCTGGTAGAAGAACACCGAGCCTTTCGGATCCTCAAGCTTGATAAGGACTGCGACGATGGCGAGCAGCGGGCTTAACATAATCAAACCAACGATCGATCCGCTAATATCAATAAGCCGTTTAAGAAGTGAATACAAATCGGATTCACTTCGAACCTCTGATTTCTTCCTTGATTTTGTGTAGTAATCGGATACTCCGATTATTGCTTCTTCCCGTGGAGGCGTCATCTTC
>NZ_JBFUHJ010000400.1:0-5292 GCF_056402455.1 Paenibacillus sp. P4_A7
CAATAGGAAATTGTTGCGACTTTGGCACTATCTTCATATCTTTTTTCGTTACAAACTGGTACTCACTTTTTTTCAATACAGATACCATTCCATTATCTTCAAGAACGGCATAATCTACTTCTTCAAGGTTAAATATATCTTTGCCCCGCAATACTTGATCCAGAGAATCCAGTGTATATCTTACCTTTCTCATATTATMCTCAAGAATTTTACCATTCTCAATAAGCACAGTTGGAGAACCCGAAATCCAGTCCCTCATTTTGTGACTCTTCAAAGCGATGAACGATAACAAAAAAGACGTAACGGTAAGAACAATGAGTGAAAAAACTAAATATGACCATTTTATTAATTCATTAAATGCCAAGTTAGCCGCAATTGCCCCTAATGTAATACCCGTTACAAAATCATGGAACGTCATGTTAGAGAGAGTCTGTTTGCCTAATATTTTCGCAATTAACAAAAGCAGCAATATTGCTGCAATGCTGCGAACCACAATATCCAAATAAGCATGCATTTTTATGACTCCTCCTTCCCTCACATTATTACCAAAGGGAAGAGAATCAAACCAACAAAGCAATACGCGAGTCTATCGAAAATGATTTCCTTATTTGGATCACGTAAAAAATCAAACATCGTTCGGAGTTGTTTTAACAGCATTACATCATATGATTCTTTAATGGCTTGAGGAACGCACTCTTTATTAAAAAAGAGAGGCTGCCTAAGCCGGAATGAATCCGACCTATTTGGCAACCTCGTTTACCCTACATCATAAAAATAAAAAAGACCGCTGCTAAAACAAAACGATAGATGGCGAACCATTCCAGCCTAAGACGTTTTATGAGATTTAGGAACGTAACTACTGCGATCATGCCCACAACAAAAGCGGCGATGAATCCGATCAAGAAAAGAAGAAGCGCATCGGATGTTAATAAATCACGGCTATTGTACATATCCAAAATCGTTGCTCCCAGCATAACAGGAACAGAAATGATAAACGTAAAGTCCGCTGCCGCTTTTTGGCTCGTTCCGAGTAGTAACCCGCCGGATATCGTAGCACCTGACCGCGAGAATCCTGGCCATAATGCTAAGCATTGAAATAAACCAATGCCAAGTGCTTGTTTATATGTAATATCGTCTGTGTTCTCCGCGGTTACCTTTCTTTTTACCCGTGCAGCTATAATCATCAGAATGCCGCCAATAATTAAACTGATCAAGACAGGAGCTGGATCGAACAATTCGGTTTTTATGAAGTCCTTGAAAATCATATACGCGATTAATGCCGGAATCATGGCAATGATTAGATGAACCGCATTCAATTTGTTTTTCGTTGAGAAATTAAAGGCAAGAAGATCCTTTAAAATAACCATGTATCTTTTCCAATAAAGCACAAGTACTGCCATTACGGCTCCTAATTGAATAACAATTTTAAATGTAGTTGCTGTTTCTCCCTTGAAGCCTAATAATTCACCCACCAAAATCAAATGACCAGTAGATGAGACAGGCAAAAATTCCGTTAATCCTTCAACAATTCCTAAAATAATTGCACTAAAGATATCGTACATATATCCATGTCCGCCTTCCTTCTTTATATTTCTAAAAATTTGATAATCACATCAATAGCTCTGCGCAATACAATAATCATTTTTCTTCATACTAGTTTATCTTGAAACATTATCCAAATCTATCGATTTCCATTACATTTGGTTTTATATACCTTACGATTTTGTAACATATTATACTGATTGTGAATGTTTGGTGGGGATTCTGTTAGAATCTGGAGGGAGTAAATCGAATATTCCGCTCATTAAAAGTAATAATAAAATAGTTACATAATCGCCCATTAAAAAATATCCCCCAGTTGTAGTAGTATAACTATCTTATATCTAACAGAGCGAATATAGCAACTGAGCAAAAAACAAAACCCAATAAACCAAAAGGTTTATCGGGCGGGATGAAAAAAGTTTAATGGTTTCAATAATTTTATCAATTTAGAATATCTACTGTTAAATATTCACTCTAACAGTTTCAACATCCTTATCCCCTTGCCCTACACTACAAGTCCCCCTCTTAGCTCACCTTATGCTCAATCCGAAGCTTATCAGCAACCATCGCGATAAATTCTGAGTTCGTAGGCTTAGACTTAGAGATGTTGATTGTATATCCGAAAAGGTGGCTAATGCTGTCGATGTTGCCGCGTGTCCATGCAACTTCAATTGCGTGGCGGATAGCACGCTCAACACGTGAAGGTGTTGTTTTGAATTTTTCCGCGATTGCTGGATAAAGGGTTTTCGTAATGGCACCCAGAATTTCGATGTTATTATACACCATCGTTATTGCTTCACGTAAATATTGATAACCTTTAATATGAGCAGGCACTCCAATTTCGTGAATAATGCTCGTAATATTCGCATCCAAGTTTTTAACTTTAGGGATAGGTACGACATTTGACTTCATCGAAGAGGAGCTTGATGAGAAGCTGGCCGTTGATGAGTAAGTTGGGTTCCCAGCTAGCTGACGAATTCGATTTGCTAAAATATCCATGTCAAATGGTTTTAGAATATAGTAGGACGCACCAAGCTGTACAGCCTTTTGCGTAATATTCTCTTGGCCAAATGCTGTTAACATAATAATTTTAGGCATGGGGGAAATATTCATTTCTTTTAACCGTTCAAGAACGCCCAATCCATCCAAATGAGGCATAATAATATCAAGTATAAGTACATCCGGAATTTTTCTCGAATCCTCCAAATGTCTTAATACCTCTTCACCGTTATACGCGACTCCGCTTACACTCATATCACTTTGTTCGGATATGTATTCCGATAATAAGTTAGTAAATTCTCTGTTGTCATCTGCTAACAATACTTCAATCTTGTGCAAGGTATGTCCTCCTCTATTGATATTCATGAATACGTTCACTTGTTGTCTGCTTAAAGTTTTCGACACACGCAAGTGATTTCCTTCTGTCGAAAATTATTTTTCTTTATTTTTTTTAATGTTTTCGTTATAATTAAAARTTTATTACATGTAACGATACCTTTCGTCCTCATTCGACAAAATTCACTGAAAAACAAAAGCGATGTACGCTTTTTGAATATTTGTAAAAAAAGAGAAAAACGTCCGCGTTGGCAATTGATAACCACCACGAACGTTTTTTATTTGTTTTAACTATGCTGCTTTTTCTTGAGTTGAGGCATAGGTATTAGCAGCTTTCAATAAAATTCCAGCGTCCTGAAGCATCCATTCAATGAAACATCCATAGCCCGAAGCTGGATCATTAACGAAAACATGCGTTACCGCACCAACTAATTTCCCATTTTGCATAATTGGACTTCCTGACATACCTTGTACGATCCCGCCTGTTTTACTTAATAAACGCTTATCTGTAACTTTAATAACCATCCCTTTAGTTGCTGGACCTGATTGCTTAGACACATGAACGATTTCTATATCAAATCGTTCCACCTTCTGGGCCTCAATTACAGTTAAAATTTGTGCCGGTCCTTCTTTGACATCCTCGGCAAAGGATACGGGAACCGAATTATCATTATAGCTATGCGTAGGTGTCTCATTCATTTTGCCAAAAATGCCAAACGGCGTGTTTCGTTCAACACTACCTAAAACTTTGCCTTCCTTCACAAAATGGGCTCGTTTTTCACCTGGCTCCCCACTTTGGCTTTTGTTAATTGAAGTTACACTTGATTGTAAAATCTGTCCCTCACCGACTTCAATCGGTGTTTGAGTATCCATATCGGTTATGACGTGCCCAAGAGCTCCGTAAACCCCTTGATCAGGTGCATAGAAGGTTAGAGTGCCAACACCAGCTGCAGAGTCGCGAATGTACAACCCCAGTCTCCATGCTTTATCCTCTGCATCAAACATCGGAGTTAGCTTTGTTTCGGCGAGATGACCATCCCGTTTATAAGTAATATTTAAAGGCTGCTTATTGTTCCCTGCCTTTTCGCTGAGCTCGGCGACTTTTTGTACTTCATTAATAGAAATTCCATTAATTTTAACAATAAGATCGCCTAACTTTAAACCAGCGGCTTCACCAGGTGACTGCTTCATTCCATTACTTCCTTTACTTCCAGCTACCTGATGGTGTCCAACAACTAAAATACCTGCTGACTTTACTTTTACGCCAATCGTTTGACCACCTGGTATAACACGCAAATCAGGAACTACATTTACTTTTACGGTCTTAATTGGAATTTTCCCAAATAACTTAAGCTTCATCTGGGTCTCACCGCTGCGACTCGGTTGCAGTGACAGTGGTTCATTTAGATTGACAGACAACGAATTACTGTTTGATCCATTAATTTGAAGCACATGAGGGTCTACCGTTACTTCAGCATGAACGGGCACTCCATATTGTAATCGTTTCAGTTGCCCGGAGAATAAACGTAGTTCATTCGGGAATGCGGCAAAATGTTGAAACGGGGTGGAGCTCCCGATCATGCAAACGAAGAAAACGAGAACAAGACCAAACCATCGCTTCCGTTGACTGGAGTTCAATGATTTCACGCTCCCTATAATTCCATCGCATGACGCAGAAGACTTTGTCGCCATAAGCGTACCTTTAAGTTACCCTGCCCCGAACGTTTTATGTCCACAAAAACATTCCCTAATTGTATACGATTACGCCCCTTTCTGGCGATGCGCCAAATCAAGCATTTCCTGTGCATGATGCCTTGTTTTTTCCGTAACTTCCACTCCGCCTAACATACGTGCAAGCTCTTCTATTCGTATCGTTCCGATTAGTTCCGCTACTGATGTAGATGTACGTGAACCGACGACCTGTTTGCTTATTTCATAATGATGGTCTGCCATGCAGGCCACCTGCGGCAAGTGAGTAATGGAGAATACTTGGCACTTCAATGACAACTGTGACATTTTCTCCGCTATAGCCTGTGCTGCACGTCCGCTTACTCCAGTATCCACTTCATCGAAGATTAGTACTGGCACTTGATCGATTTCAGCAAAAATACTCTTAAGAGCAAGCATAATTCGCGACATTTCACCGCCTGAAGCAATTTTATTCAGTGGTTTCAATGGTTCACCAGGATTTGTGGATAGCATAAATACTGCTTCATCCATACCGTTATGATGAAGACGAACTTGCTTTTCTTCTCCTGAATTCGAAGTACTTGGTGCTAATTGTACTCTGAACTTGGTTGATGGCATTTGCAATTGGCCCAGTTCCTTCTCAATCGCCTCAGCAAGCCTTTTCGACGCATGCTCACGCAGATGCGATAACTCCTTCGCCAAACTGAGTGATTGACTATATAGCTG
>NZ_JBFUHJ010000401.1:0-6732 GCF_056402455.1 Paenibacillus sp. P4_A7
ATCGAAATGCTGCACGGCATAAAAGGAGTGACTTCCTGCATCTCCAAAAAGAATAGCATCGTTAGGCAGCGCCGTGCGAAGCGCTTTGATAGCAGTAACTGCTGATAACGGCTTATTCGTATTCAAGTCAGGCTGAGACCCTTGAATTACGATTCTTTCATAATCCCTCTCCGATGCTCCGCTCAGCTCAACCAGCTTAGCCAAGTTATATTTTAGATCTCCTAAAATAATTTGAGTCGGAACCAGAACCGTTTTCCCCGCAAATGTAAGGTCATACTCGAACTGCAGCATTTTGTCAGGATACATATCAGCTGTAAATCCCGACAAAGACATATCACATAATTTGCTTCCTACCACTATCATTAAATCTATACCGGATTGCATATATTCCGTTGCATGTATGGAACCGCCAAGTCCATAACCGCCTAAATGCAAGGGATGATTCGAGGGGAACGCTCCTTTTCCTCCCGGAGTTGTAACCACTGGTATCCGCCAGTGCTCCGCCATTATCCTCAATTCCTCGTACGACTCAGACATAACCGCGCCTTTCCCAAGAAACAAGACAGGCCTATTCGCCCCATTCAGCAGAGAAATGGCTTTCTCTATATCAGGTGATACTACGGGTGATATATGGTCCGGCAAGGGGATATAAAAGGATTCAATCTCCTCCATAAGAACATCAAAAGGGATACATAAATGAACGGGACCCTTTTCTCCTGTATAGGCCTTCTCCAACGCATGTTTTAGATATAAGGGAAGTAATTCCCCTCTCTCTATTCGTGCGCTGAATAAGGTTACCGGCTCAAACATTTTGACCAAATCTGCTCCAAACTGACTTGAATCTTGGCTTAGAGCACGACCAGTATCCTGCATCGAGGGTTGTCCCGTTATAAATAAAACAGGAAGTTGAAACTCCCTCGCTTGTCCCGCGGCTGTGATCAGATTCGTTCCACCTGGTCCGGATGTACCAATGGCTACACCAAGTGTTTTCTTGCCAAGCGCATATCCTGAAGCTTCATACCCGCTTCCGGTTTCATGACGACCTAGCACATATTGTATTTCATGATTTTCGAGCTCTAGCATAAGCGGTGATATCGATTTTCCCGGAATTCCAAAAACATGAGTAATACCCCAATTTTTAAAATGTTCGACAATAACGGTATATACCTTTTTTTTCATTTTTCCACCCTTATCAATCAAATTGTTCGACGGTCGGCTTAATAAATAATTGCTCAACTTGTTCTACTGGCAATGGACGATAAAAATAATAGCCCTGGACCTCGTGACAGCTAAGTGTTTTCAAAAAGTTCAATTGGTCTTCCGTTTCAACACCCTCTGCGATAACATCAATCCCCAGATTGTAAGCCATCGCAATAATAGTCGCTACAATATCGGCATCATTGGTATCGGTCATAATATCTCTAACAAACGACTGATCTATTTTCAGTCGATTGATGGAAAACAGCTTAATATAATGAAGATTGCTATAGCCTGTTCCAAAGTCATCTATGCAAATTTTTATACCAAGCTTCTTCAATTCTCCTAATACTTCAACAGCGTACTCAACGTCCATAGTCATTGACTCTGTTATTTCAAGCTCGAGATACTTAGGATTATGGTTCGTTTCTAGCAAAACCTGCTTCACTGTGTCTACTAGATTACGTTTCAAAAACTGGCGAGTTGATAGATTAACCGATATTATTTTGGGGGCGTAGCCCTGCTCAATCCACAGTTGATTTTGTGCACATGCAGTTCTAAGCACCCACTCTCCAATTGGAACAATGAGTCCTGTTTCTTCTGCAATTGGAATAAATTTAGCTGGGGGAATGATACCAAGGGTTGGATGATTCCAGCGAATAAGTGCTTCGGTTCCTATAATTTCCCCAGTTACTATATTAATCTGAGGCTGATAGTGCAAAACAAACTGATCATTCTGCAATGCTTTACGAATGGAATTCTCTATAGTAAGTTGTTCAATACCCAGATTATTCTTCGCTGCTTTGAACACGGAGTAATTGTTTTTACCTGCGTCCTTGGCCAAATACATCGCAATATCTGCATGCTTCATTAACGTTTCCGCATCGGTTCCATCATAAGGGTAGAGGACGATACCTATGCTTGCCGTAATATAAAACTCATAATCATCGATTACGAATTGCCGTTCAAACGTCCTAAGAACTAGTTCAGCAAGCGTAATCGCATCGTCGTACTCTGTAATCTCTGGTACAAGTATGGTGAATTCATCCCCACCCATTCTTGACACGATAGAATTGAGAGGCATGCAGCAGCCTTTAAGTCGGTCGGCAACTAGCTGGAGAAGAGTATCTCCATTGTTGTGACCGAGGTTATCATTGATCTTCTTAAAGCTATCCAAATCTAAGAACATGATCGTAAACATACTTCCGTTTTCTTTCGATTGATATAATACGTTCTCTAAGCGCTGTGTAAAATATCTTCTGTTCGGCAATCCTGTTAAATCATCATGATACGCCAAATAATTGATTTGATCTTCCGTTTTTGAACGCTCTGTTATATCTCGGAACTGTGCAAAAGCACCTAATAGCTTCATATTCTCATCATGGATCTGAAAAGCGTCAAATAAACAAACTAGCTGCTCTTCCCCATTCTTCTGAGCAATTCTGAGTTCAATGCCTTCATATTCCGCTCCACTATGAAGGACCTCATGTATGAATTTATTTATTTGAAAGTTGGCGATTGGCTTATTTAATACATCTTGTTTGTTTAGATTGGTTAGCATTTCAGCCGACTTATTGTATTCTGTTATGTTACCTTCTCGATCAGTAATAATAATGCCATTTCTGGTCGTTTCAATTACAACTTGAGTCAAGATATGTAATCTTCTATTTTGTTTTTTTAAGAGCAGCTCTCTTTCGATCGAATCTACTACGGTACACAACATGGCCAATAAAAAGGGATTATGCTGATCTATAGTGGTCATGATCGTAATAGTGCCCAAAAGATTATTAATATCTGTATATTGAAACGGAACGGAATAGCATGCGCTTGCACTCAAAAAACTGTAGTAATGATTATCCCCTATGAGCTGAATCGGTTTCCGATATTGAAGTGCCAGGTTAATGCTGTTTGTACCCGCTTCCACTTCTTTAAATACAAGACCCTCTTGTATACCAGATTGATTGACGACACTTCTGATGGCTTCATCACCGGCCATCTCTAAAATGAATCCGTTCTCATCCGAAATTATGATAAGCAGGGGAAGACCCTTCATTTGCTCCAACATTCTATGAACAAAGAAATCAATTACCGACAATATCTCTTCATATTCTTCACGTTTTTTATTAATCTCTATATCCGAATATAATGTTGAGAATGAAGGTACTCCAAACGGATCCATGCCTAGGTTTTCACACCTTATTTTCGACTCTGTAATCCAATGCTCAAGACTCATATTACCCCTCATTCCTGACACGAAAAGTACATTCAGCAAGTCGAAATATAAACAATTATGTCTATTATTCCCATTATGTCAATGAACGTCAAACGTTGTCAATCGATATTTTTTTATTGGTAAAAAAATAGAACCAATTTATTTGATAACGATACGCTTTAACTAATCCCGCCTTCTCAGCGGTTTTTTGAGATGCCAAATTGCTCTCCATACAATCCCACCACGCAGCAATATTTTTTTGCTGTAATTTCATTAATAATAATCTTACAAGTGCACTTGATACTCCTTGTCTCTTGTAGCCTTCAAGTGTCTCTACCCCAACTGTATGTGTGGAATGGAACTCTGACGAGGATACGGCTATACTTACAATTTCTTTTTTGTTAGTCAGTGCAAGGTAACCATAGCCCTTTTCTAAATAATTATCTACAGTGCCCCAATATTGCTGAATGTAATTTATCAGAAATGCTACATTACTTATGTCGCCATTTTTCAATTCATGAAATAGTGTCTCATTAATCTCTACGGCCGTGTAGGACTCTAACACCTCAGCGCTGAAAAGGTCATTTGTGTTCCTGTTAGATTTATACACGTATTGAAAGCTTCTATGAATCTCCCTGTTCGCCATCACTTCATATAAGGTTGGATACCATTCCTCCGAATCCACGGAGAACTCAAAATTATTTTTATCTTTACTTTTTAAGAACGGAATCATTTCATTGTTTAGCCACATTGCAATAGATTGATTAAAAGGCGCGTTCCTAGCATTCCCCATAAAATTGAAACCTTCTAAACCATCTGACCATACTAGTGCGGATGCCGGATTTAACGGGTTATCAACCCATACTTCCCCTGGATTGTTACCCACCACAACAGCTGCAAACATTTTATCACTATCATCATTAACTAAATGATTGGCCAACCATTCATTTCTTACTTTTAGACGGATCACATCAATCACCTTTGTATGCTCAAATTTTATCTCATTAATTAATACACTTATATTACCACATGTTATCGTACATTTTGATTTAGGGAACTTTTGAGTAGCCTAAGGGGAGTGTCGGAGGCGTGATACTAAGTCCATTTACAAATACAATACAATTTAATAATCCGATGTTTACAATGATCCGCTAATATATTCCATATTAAGAGATTGATAGTTTGAAGGGGGCTTTTTAATCAATGAATAAAAAATGGCTTATTACGTCAATGGCTGTACTTACCCTAACAGCAGGAACTGGTATCGTGTCCGCAGCGGTTCTGAGTGGGAAAACGGCTGAACAAATTAAGTACTCGAATAACGGTCAAGCAGTTACGCCATCTCTCCCTGCTGTCAATATCGAGGGCAGTCTCTATTTACCGATTCGCTCATTCAGTGAAACAACAGGAAAATATGTGGATTGGGATGAATTCCGTAGCAATGTTGCATTGACGGACAAACCTACCTTAACCGGTAAATACTCGCTAAAAGCACCAGACCTCGCAAAAGGAATTAAAATGGGGGTTGGATCTTCGCTAACTCATCTACCCGGCGACCCAGATAATGTGTTCTACTCAACAGCCGATCGCGGTCCGAACGGTCAAATCGAAGTTAATGGTAAAACCGTTCGTACATTTCCACTAGATGATTACACACCCAGCATCTATAAAATACAAATTGCTAACGATGAAATCAAGATACTTGATCAAATTCCTTTGAAGGTGAACGGCATAAATCCAGTGACGGGTACAACTCATGTTACCGGCTTGCCTAACATTAAAGGTCGCGACGAAGCGCCTTTTGATGCGAAAGGTGAGAAAGAACTCTCATATGATCCCTCGAGCGTATTGTACCAAAGGGTTGGGCAGCACAAGTGTCGACGCCTCTTGTACCAGCTAAGGAAATGTTGCCTACCGTGTACAATAAGCTTCGTCAAAACCGCGGTGCTGAGTCTGTAGGCATGACGCCTGACGGCAAATACATGTTCATGGCCATGCAGAATTCGCTGCGTAATCCTGATAAATCCATGGATAACTCACGCCAAATTCGTATCATGAAGTTCGATCTCGCTTCGCTGAAGCCGGTAGCGGAATATGTGTATGTCTTAGAAGATGCAACACAATTCAATAATTTGGTTCAAGCTGATATCGTTCTTTCTGACATGACCGTTATCAGCGAGAACACGATTCTAATTGATGAGCGTGACAAATTCGCAGGCGATAAAGCACAACTGAAGCGGATTTACTCCATTGACTTGTCCAGCGCTACGAACATCATGGGCAAGTACGATGATCCCACCACTGCTGGTAAAACGCTTGAGCAAATGACCATTGCTGATCTAAAAACAAACGATATTCTACCTGTATCGAAGCGTACTGTGCTTGATTCAGTTGAATTTAAATATCCATTTGAGAAAATCGAAGGGGTGTCGCTTGTTAATGGCAATACTCTTGTCATTGTTAATGATAACGACTTTGGTGTAGACAGTACTTCTGCAGAAAATGGTACTGAGTTGTGGACTTTTAAACTGCCTTATATGATTAAGTAATGGAGTTACTTTGATATGAGGCTTTAAAGAATAGAAACCCGGTTATGACCTTGTGTGAAGGGTCAGCCGGGTTTTTTCCTAAAATAAATGATCTATTCAATCCTGTTGTATGACTACAGAACCACCAACACCCAACACTTTACCAGCCAAATCAATTTGATTATGATCGAGCTCTATAGTCACCAGACCAAGCCGTCGCTGCTCACGCCAGATCTTCAAATCTTCATCGGTTTCAAGCTTCAGCTCCGCAATTTCAAGTGCGCGGTCAAACACGTACTTAGAAGTATATAGCAGCGTATAAATACCGCGGCCTCCAGGAACGATTGGAACAGGACGCTTTTCCCATTCACTAACGGAAAACTTCACGTATAGCTTTTCTTCTGTACCAGGCCTAGCTGGTCGTTCGATAATCTCTTTACGTCGTACGACTTTCCAATCCGTAATTTTTCCATACCAGTTGATGCCCGTTTCTCCGCGTGGCTCGAACTTTTTGACTGATTGATAAAGCGCCACGTATTCCAGCTGAGTCAGTAGCGTGTGATCAGAAATATTCTCAAGTGGCACATGATAGAATTTAAACTGAATCGCATCATCAAGCTGCTGAACTTCTCTTAATGAGCCAACCAAAACATTTTTGCCTATTAGCTTATTCTCGTAATAGTCCTTCGAACCTCTCGGACGAGTTGAGCGCTCAAAGGCCTTCTCCGGGCTGTCCATTATAATTTCATCCAAAAAGGCTTCCATCAGATTTGTTGAATTTGGTAAGAACGGAAA
>NZ_JBFUHJ010000402.1:0-5237 GCF_056402455.1 Paenibacillus sp. P4_A7
GTGTAGCGCCAGATCGTGTTCACCTGATTGAACGAGAAGAAGAAATAGCTGCTCTTAACATTCCAGAAGGCAAAACGATTATAACGAACCAAACGACAATGTCACAGTGGGATATTCGTCATATTATTAACCGTCTAGTTGAACGCTATCCGGATGCTGAGGTTCATAATGAGATTTGTTTAGCTACACAAGTACGCCAAGAGGCGGTAGCTGATCAAGTTGGCATAGCGCAGCTATGCATTGTAGTTGGAGATCCACGCAGCAACAACTCAAACCGCTTAGCTCAGGTTTCTGAAGAAATCGCGGGCGTTAAGGCATATCGTGTGTCCGATGTGTCAGAGATCGAACAGGAGTGGTTGAAGGGTATTGACCGTATTGCAGTTACTTCAGGAGCATCCACACCAACGGCGCTTACCAAAGAGGTCATTAGCTATTTGGAGCAATACGATCATAACAATCCTGACACATGGGAAATTCGTCGTACGATAAACATGAACAAGCTGCTGCCGAACATTCGAGCGAAGTCGGAAGTAACTGTGCCAGATACAGCTTCGGATTCAACTACAACTGTTTAAACTAGAACAGATATTGGTTTTGTTTGAAACAGTAGTAGGAAGTCGGGGAGCTCATCTGAAACGTATATGGGTAAACGAAGAGATGATTAGTATGAGATTGCTACGTGGTTTTCGTTAACGTAACTATGGTGTTCTTATATCGAGTCGGACTGTGGATCCTCACTAATTAGTGAGGATAAACTCACTATGTCATTTTTAAACTAAATTATGTTTCTTATTAGTGGGGAAAACCTCACTCCCCGTGAAGTAATCCTCATGGCGAGTGAGGTTTTCCTCATTATTTATTGACTTGTAGCATTTGAAGATGAAAAAGTGAGTATTCACTCACTAATTAGTGAGATTGGTTCATAAGGCGGACACCCAACCCAACCCAACCCGCTTAAAGATTATTAACAGACTAGATAATTTTGTGAATAGTACTCAAAATGAAATCAGAGGTTAACAATAGTGAGAGTAGATGAATTCATAAGCTGTATTTGAATTTGACTGTGTTTCATGCAATCAAAACTACATATAATCCTTTTATTTGATCTCAGACTGTATTTTATCCAAGCTAATCGCCCTTTTAGTAGACAAATAGCTTCTAGGGTCCTGTTTGACTGTATCTTTTCCATTCAAATACAAGGGGATTGGAATAATCAGGTGTTTGAATGTACAATATCCAATCTGATTGCCTAACCTTATACCTTTGTTGAAAAATACCGATGATAATTGGATACCCCGCCGCATTCGAAAAGGGTTCATGATTTCAAGCAGTGGTTTTAGGTTGTTCCTTTAATAATAGAAGGAGAATGATTTTGAATTTTGAATTTTGAATTTTGAATTTTGAATTTTGAATTTTGAATTTTGTACTTTGTGTTTTATTCTTTGTGTTTTATGCTTTATATTTCTGATATGTGGTTAAGTGTATCAAGAGTATTAAGTGTTTCCAGTGCGTTTGGTGTTTTTTTGTGTTTTGGGTTGACGACGGACGTTTTTTCTTGTATATTTACTTTAGTGATTAAAAGCGTAGAAGCCACAAAGCATAAAAGCTATAAAGCGTATAAGCGTTGCAGCGTGAAACTTTTGGGTTCGGGGTTAGAAACGGTCAGATATGTTAAAAAGTATTGATATAACAGAAAGACCTAGGTAAATCTAGAAACGTCTCTTTATTTCTATAAAAATTCTAGATAAGCAATAAAACACCCAGAAGAGTCTAGAAAAATCTAGACAAGCAAAAAAAATCTAGAAGTATATAAAAATCTAGATAGTCTAGAAAAGTGTTTAAGTGATTAAGTTAAGTCTCCAAGTCTATAAGTCTCTCATAAAAATAATAAACCAATTAGGAGTGATCATTATGATCGTAATAACAAATGCAAACATCGCTGATGAGCGGATTACAGAAATTGTTGCCCAAATCGAAAAGACAGGTGTTCAAGCGCATGTATCCAAAGGGACTGATCGTACTGTTATTGGAATTATCGGGAAAGCGGAGCCTACCCTTGCAGAGCACTTGCGCCAATTGAAAGGTGTAGAGAACGTTATCAAGATTTCGAAGTCTTATAAGCTTGCTAGTCGTGATTTTCATCCAGACGATACAGTAATCGATATTAAAGGGGTTAAAATTGGCGGAAGCAATCTAGTTATTATGGGCGGGCCATGTGCGGTTGAGACACCAGAGCAAATAGACGAGATCGCTCGTCTCGTTAAAGCGGCAGGCGGTCAAGTATTGCGCGGAGGTGCTTTCAAGCCACGTACGGGGCCATACAGCTTCCAAGGAGTAGGTGTAGAAGGTCTGGCTATGATGGCGGAAGCGGGCAAGAAGCATGGCTTGCTTACCATTACGGAGGTAATGACACCGGAGTATGTTGATGTTTGTGCAGAATATGCGGATATTCTTCAAGTAGGGACGCGGAATATGCAAAACTTCGATTTGCTGCGTAAACTAGGTACGATTCAAACACCGGTTTTACTAAAACGCGGATTCAGCTCCACCTATGATGAGTTTCTAAATGCAGCGGAATACATTTTGGCAGGTGGCAATCCAAATGTTATGTTATGTGAACGCGGTATTAGGACGTTTGAAACCTATACACGCAACACGTTGGACTTGACTGCAATACCAGTATTACAATCACTTAGCCATTTACCTGTAATATCTGATCCAAGCCATGGTACAGGTCGTCGCGAATTGGTAGAGCCAATGTCCAAGGCGTCGGTTGCGGCTGGAGCAAACGGATTAATTGTTGAAATGCATACGGACCCCGATAATTCTATGACAGGTGACGGTGTTCAATCCCTATTCCCAGATCAATTTGCGAATTTATTAAAAGATCTAGAAAAGCTCGCTCCTATTGTAGGCAAACAATTTGATACGCCTAAAGCTCCTGCAGAAGCATTCAAAGAGTGGAAAATTTAATAGAGCGTCAAAACCGTGTAATTCCTGATTTATCAGGGATTACGCGGTTTTTTAGTTTAAATATTCAGAATGATTTGTGAACAACAAATCAAACTTGTGAGTAAACCTAACATGAGATTAAAAAATACCTAACATAGCTATTGACGGAGATCGAAGCCAAGTTTTATAATAACGACATGGTTTTACAGCAATTATTGAACATTACTTGTTCAACACTACGCTAACGTTCGGAAATGGAGGAATATCTAATGTCAGTTAAAAATGTTTTGGACAATATTCAAGAAAATAACATTATGTTTGTAGATTTCCGCTTTGTGGATCTACTTGGTCATGCACACCACATTACACTACCTGCGGCTGAGGTTGACGCTGATACTTTTGTTAATGGGGTGGCATTTGATGGGTCTTCAATCCAAGGTTTCCGCGGAATTGAAAACTCAGACATGGTTATGATGCCAGATACAGAATCCACATTTATCGATCCATTCACTGATCATCCAACACTTAACATCATGTGTAACATTCATACTCCAGAAGGAGATCGTTACGATCGCGATCCACGTAGCATCGCTCAAAAGGCTGAAGAATTTCTTCAAACAACTGGCGTTGGTACTACAGCATATTTCGCTCCAGAACCTGAATTCTTTATTTTCGACGAAGTTCGCTACGAAAGCACAATGAATTCTTCTTCTTACATCGTTGAATCCGAGGAAGCTGGCTGGAATACGAACCGTAAAGAAGATGGCGGTAACCTTGGTTCGAAAATTCCAGTTAAAGGCGGCTATGTTCCAGTAGCTCCAGTTGACTCCCAGCAAGACATCCGTAGCGAAATGGTTCGCATTTTGCAGGAAACAGGTCTTCGCGTTGAACGTCATCACCATGAAGTTGCAACTGCTGGTCAAGCTGAAATTAACTTCCGTTTTGACACTCTAACAAAAACAGCTGACAATCTTATGAAATTTAAATATGTTATTCACAACACAGCTCGCCAATATGGCAAAACGGCTACTTTCATGCCGAAACCATTGTTCGGTGACAACGGAAGCGGTATGCACGTTCATACATCCATTTTCAATGGCGATTCACCGTTGTTCTACGATAAAGGCGCTTATGCAAACCTGAGTGAAATGGCTATGCATTATATCGGCGGCGTGCTTTACCACGCACCGGCTTTGATCGCAATTACTAACCCAAGCACGAACTCTTTCAAACGTCTAGTGCCTGGTTACGAAGCGCCAGTTAACCTTGTATTCTCTAAAGGTAATCGTTCAGCTGCTATTCGTATTCCGATTGCTGCTGTAACTGCTAAAGGCTGTCGTATTGAGTTCCGTACGCCGGATAACACAGCTAACCCTTACCTAGCTTTCGCAGCAATGCTGCTTGCTGGTCTGGACGGCATCAAGCGTAAGCTTGATCCAGTAGCTCTTGGCTATGGTCCTTTTGATAAAAACATTTACGATTTGCCAGAAGAAGAGAAGAAAGAAATCCGCAGTGTTCCTGGAACACTTGACGAGGCTCTTAATGCGTTGGAAGCTGATTCTACTTTCTTGACTGAAGGCGGCGTATTCTCACAAGACTTTATCGATAACTACGTAGCAATCAAACGTCAAGAAGCAAAAGCTGTTGCCATTCGTATTCATCCGCATGAGTTCAGCCTTTACTACGATTGCTAAACCTAATGCTATTATTCCTAAAATGAGGGTCCCAATGGGGCCCTTTTCTTTTTATTAGCTAACAATATGCATAAAAACCGAATGTTTAGTGACAGTAATTCGACATACGTTCGACTTTTTGTTGTTCGAATATGTGGAATACACTTGATGCTTCTCTTCAAAATTGCTATCATAACCATATCAGATATCAAGAAAACGAGGTGGGTACCCAAATGACAAGAGCATTTAATTTTAATGCAGGACCAGCTGCAATACCTCTCGAGGTACTAAAGCAAGCTCAGGAGCAATTTGTTGATTATAAGGGTGCGGGCATGTCCATTATGGAAATGTCGCATCGGAGTCCATTGTACGAGCAAGTGAATAACGACGTACAAGCTTTGCTGCGTGAATTGTTCGGGATTCCGGATAACTATCAAGTGCTTCTGCTGCAAGGTGGAGCAAGCACGCAATTCGCGATGCTGCCGCTCAACCTAGTACGTCCAGGACGTCCAGGCGCTTATGTGATGACTGGGGCATGGGCTGACAAAGCTCTTAAGGAAGCGAAACTAGTTGGTGAAACCGTTATTGCTGCATCTACAGAAGCTGACAAAT
>NZ_JBFUHJ010000403.1:0-5224 GCF_056402455.1 Paenibacillus sp. P4_A7
AGGCTATAGAGGCAATATAGATGATCGCAGCCCACCCTAAACCCTTCCAAAGGCCGATACCTGTTTGAAAAAACCACACAATATCTGAATTGGCGAGTAAATCTGTCGCATTTGAAATCAGTCCTGCTTTTAGAAGGAGTCGATTAATAAATCCATCATCCAGAGAGAAAAACGAGAAAAAAATCGAATATACAATGACCCAAGAAATAAAATGGGGAAAGGAGGTCACGGTTTGCACGAGCTTTTTGAACCATTGAGCTCTAATTTCKTTCAGCATGATAGCAAAGATCATCGGAAGCGGACTAAGCAGCAAGCCTAAGCCGCTAAAAATCAAAGTGTTGCGCATAGCGTTTTGAAACTGGAAACCACTATTAAATAAGGTTTGAAAATGCTTAAATCCGACGAATTCAGCTTTTAGAAAGGAATCTCCTGGGAAATAATTGGTGAAGGCAATATACCAGCCCCAAAGCGGAACATAAGAGAAGATGAACATTAAGCTGAAGAAAGGAACCGTCATAACCAATAAAGGCCAGACAGCCTTCCATTTATCCGGAGTCCAATTCTGTTTACGATTAATAAAGGGAGATATGGAAAATTCAGTATTATTTTCTGAGGACATTGTTGTTTCAAACCTTTCCTTGGGTTATGTGGTGCTGCTCTCTATATAGACATGTATTGCCTTTTAAAAAAACTCCTAAATCCGATCTTCCCTACTAAACCGCTGCAATAGGGACTCCAAGATTATGCTTTTTATCCGAATATGCATTCTAACTGTCTAATAGCCTCGTTTCCTCTAGCACAAAAAACAATAGGTTGTTATAATCTTAGGAAAGTGCTGAATAAACAAAGGGCGTGACCTATGTTCTTCTTAAAAATTTATAAATCGAGACGTTATTTAAGCCGCATCCTAATCTCATTTACGGCGCTTTCCGTACTCGTTATTTCCTTAATGTCGACACTACTCATCTATAACGCTCAGAAAAACTCGCTAAGCATACTTGATAATGCGAATCGAAAGGTTCTTACCCAGTTAAGCTACAGCACCGATTATATGCATCAAATGTTTGTACAACAGCTGATGTCGCTTTACCTCAACAATGATGTGRATATTCTGATGAATCGGGATGATCTGGATCTTTTTGAAATACTGGCAGTTGTTCATAAGCTGGACAGCTATGCCGAGTCGACCAACTACTTGGACTCTATAGTTGTGTACAATGGCAAAACAGATACTTTTTATTCAGGTGGAAATTCTTTCCTGCGCGATAAGGATAGTGTAATGACTGCAAGGTTTCGTAAGCTGCTTGACGGAAAGCAGAATGTACCCAAGCTCAGCTTAATACCTCATCAATTTACTGAAAAGAAATATCCGATTTATATTTTCTCGCTAGTGATGTACGACTCTGCCTCCGAAGGTTACCATAAAAATGAGAATGCCTTGATTATTAATATCAAGGCAGAATGGTTGTTTAATAATTTAATTGATCTCAATCAAGCAGGACAATCCGATCAAAGCAGCATCTATATTTTGGATCAGGAAAAATTTATTTACGATCCCTCCCCTGGCTCTCAAGCAAGCACAGATATAGCTGCAAGTATCCATGAACCCGTAGATTCAGATAAGAATAACAGTGGTTCTTCCATAATAAAAATTCAAGGTGAAAGATATGTCATGACCCATTTGAAGCTCAAATCATTGAATTGGGAATTGGCGACGATCCAACCCTACCGTGATGTGATGAAAAATATCGGACAGCTGCGTAATTCATCTATTTTACTGACGATGCTTTTCATTGTAGTATCCATTATCTGTGTATTCTTTGTCTCTCATAAGTTATATCAACCTGTAGAAATTCTCATGGATCAAATTCAGAAGCATAGAAGATCAGATTCAGGCGGCTATAGGGACAGCCACGACAAGCTGGAACTAACTTTCATTTCTGACACCTATGGCTCTGTTATGGAGAGGTTGAAACATTTAACCGAGGACCATCAGTTTAAGTTTAACATCGCCAAAAATTACTACCTGCAACGAATCGTCCAGGAAAAACCATTTGAGAGCCTCGCAGAGTTTCAAGACTTGATTGTGCAGCATCAATTAGCCATTAGCGAGTTGGGTCCTTACAGGCTTTCCATTCTACTAATAGATAATGAAAACCAGCTGCAGAATTATAGTGACAAWGAACGAAAGCTGATTTTATTCGCGGTCTCCAACATTATGCAAGAGCTTGTCGTACGTTATGCCCGACTGGAAATAATCAATTTGCGAAATGAACAATTAGCCCTATTATTCAGTCCGCTCGCCAATGATCATGTTATGCTGGATAATTGGATGCTGGCGCTTCAAGATATCCAGCGTGTGATTATGAATTTCTATAAGACCTCTTTATCCTTTGTCGTTAGTGAAGCCATTGAATCCTACGATGAAATTAATCAGCAGTATGAATTATTGCTGCAGAATGCCAAATACAGAATGATTTTCGGTAGCCAAAGCATCATTACCTCCGAAATGATAGCTGAACACAACATACAAAATGAACCCAACTCGCTCGACGAGCCTAAAAAACGCTTGATGGATGGTATCCGATCTGGACAGGCTGAGAGGTGTAAGAATGATTTAGTTCATTATTTTCAATTGGTCCGGCAATATGATGCGGACAGCATCAGTTATTTATTACTGCATTTTTTGATGGATTTGAAATATACGATACGTGATTTGAACAATAACCGGCTCCATTCTATTTCTGTTGATATAGATCCCGTAACCCGAATGATTCTCAAGCTCGAGGCCTTAGATGATATTCAAATAGAAATGAAACAAATTATAGATGCTATTATCAATGTCCCTCAATCGAACAACGAGGATAAGAAAATGGCCCTGCTTGAGACAGTTAAAGAAATCATTCACCAGCAATTTGTTGACCCAAATTTGAGTCTGCAAGCTGTGGCCGATAAGCTAAAGCTGTCGCCATCCTATCTAGGGCGCACCTTTAAAACAAACGAGATGATTTCAATTGGAGATTATATTAATGAAATTCGTTTGGAAGCATCCATGGAGCTATTAAACGATCAAAACCTCACAATTACAGATATTATGGAAAAATGCGGGTTTTCCAGCCAAAGTAACTTCTTTCGCTTATTTAAATTAAAATTTGGTGTCCCACCTAAAGAGTTTTTACGCGTTAAAGCAATTAAGGAAGCTTAGACTAAAACCGAAAAAGCTGATGCTCCTTTCAGGAAGCACCAGCTTTTTTTGCAAATTATATTAACCTCGTGATGGCTCGATCATCACTTTTCGTTGCTCTGAATTCCGCATCTTTTGCCGCTTCTATAATTCTCAACGGTCATCCACGAGACGGCTCGGACATCATCAAACGCATTTGTGCGCTTGATGCAGCCAGATGGCCATCATTAGCCATCACTTGCTCCAGATGCTTCATTCTTTCCGGTGATGCCGTATTCATCATGACCTCTGAATAGTATCGGTCAATCCAGAACCTGGAGGCGCCTGCAATATAGTCAAGCAAATCCGAAAATTCATGGTCTTTGTAACACTCGCACAAATTCATCGTGAACATTCTCCGGTGGGTACTCCCGTTCCAGGCGGAATGAAATGTATTGTGGTTAAAGACCAGAACGTCTCCGGGAATAACGTCTAGCACGTAAGCCGGAACCTTCTCCCCACCTATACCCCAGTGCATATCACTCTTGCTTGCTTTTTCCCCCAAGTCCTTGCCGAATTGATCCTCCATGCGGTGGCTTCCCGGAATCACACGCAGTGCCCCCGTATCCCCATCAAGCTTGTCAAGATAAAATCTCTATGCGAGCTCGTCTTACCTGTGTAATAGTTCCCGTCGCTTCCCATATAGTTGAAATCGTCTCCTAGCAGAGCAGAACCAATCCCCTCAATTCTTGGATAGTCAAGTAATGTACTCATCCGTTGATCAATAAACGGCATGACACACGTTTTTTTGAAACCATCATGCGGGTCATTATTTGGAAACGTTTGTGTAAATCCCTCTAGAATCCAATCCAATTTATCCGCTACTAGCTGTGGAAATTTAATAAAGCCAAACGTATTAAAAAAAATCAATTTATTCTTTTGTCAATTTCATGTGATTTCACATCTCCTATTTAAATTAGTATTTACGCTCTATTCTTTGCCTTTGATTTCTTCATACTTGTCATAATAAAGCCCCCTTATATACATTGATCTCCCCTGAACGATCAACTACTCTCTATATTCCACTTCACTGATACTGTCTTTCGCCAGCTGCTTCTGATAAACCACTCCAGAGAGCAGCACGCTGATCTCGTAGAGAATAATAAGTGGAATTGCGACAATGATTGCTGAGATTGCATCAGGTGGAGTAACAATCGTTGACAGAATAACAAGCGTCATGTAAGCATATTTACGTAATTTACGAAGTCGCTGCGGATTAGCCAAACGAAGCCGTGTAAGAAACATGACCACCACAGGTAATTCAAATAACAATGCGATAGGTAGTATAATATTAAACATAAATGAAAAATAGTGAGTAATTCCGTACGTTTCTGTAATGTCCAAGCTCTCTGTCAATCCTGCGACAAATTTAAAGGTCATGGGAAAAACCACAAAATAAGCAAAAACTAAACCAACTAAAAACAAAAAAACGGAATATGGAATATAACCGATCGTTGCCTTCTGCTCTTYWTTACTTAGACCTGGTTTAACAAATGACCAAAGGTGATATAACGTAACAGGACCTGTAACGACTAAAGCTAAGATCAAGGATACCTGCATATAAACCCTTATTCCGTCCCAAGGTGAGAAAGCATGCCAGCTTGCATCGACAAGAGGGGAGGCTTCTTGAAGATAAATCAGTATGGGCTTAGCTACAAAAAAACCGCCGATCATCCCCAGCACAAGTACAGCAGCTATCCATAAAATCCGTTTGCGTAATTCACCCAAATGCTCGACTAAAGACATCGCATCGTCTTGCATCATTTCACCAACCTTATCTATCTTCAGTTCAAGCTGGTGATCTGCGGTTTTCCTGAGGGTTTTCCTCTAATTTCGCTTCTGTAGTAACTTCACTGTATTGTGCTTCTTGTACATTAACCTTCTCAGAGCGAATATCTTTACGCGTTCCCGGCTGAGCCTGTGGTGTTTCATCATCGTCATTCATAATGTTATTGGTTCCATTTTTAAACTCCCGCAATGTTTTACCGAAGGCTTTTCCTA
>NZ_JBFUHJ010000404.1:0-5174 GCF_056402455.1 Paenibacillus sp. P4_A7
CATGAGGCACTGCGTAGTGAACATGCAGCACATCTAGCTTCTGCATTTTTGCAACTTGCGCCATTTTGCTTGCAAGGGATAAATCGTATGGTGGAAACCGAAACACGTAATAATCATTGACTTCCACTTCATGGAAAAAAATGTTTTTATGGAAATGTCCGAGTCTGAATGGAATGCTATGTGTAATAAAATGAATTTCATGGCCTCGTTCCGCCAGTAATTTCCCTAGCTCGGTAGCAACGACGCCCGATCCTCCTAGTGTAGGATAACAGGTTATCCCGATCTTCAATTTTCTCGTCACTGTTGACACACCTCCTGTGTTCGCCACGTCTATCTATTCTATTCGACAAGAGCTGTACATTTTGCCTAAACTTTAAATAAAACGAATGAAAAATTAATCGTTCTTATATTTTTAAAAATTGAAAGGCGGTCGTTATTAATGACAGCCTTCTATTTTGTAAGATGCTAAAATAATTTCACAGGGTGTGGACGCTTCAATGCAAAACCTTCTGCATATCTATAGCCATGAGCTTGTCCAAGTAACCCATCTCGCTCTTCAACGCGTTCAACATATCGGTTCGTTAACGGTGTTTCTACACGGTCAGCACCTGCTACTGTGGAATCGAACTGAGATCGGTATGCCATAAGCGCTTCACGTTTCGTTTTATAATGATCACTAACATCAACTACAAGCGATGCTTGTTCCATATCGTTAATATAATAATAAATAAGCTGCTCGACATTAACGGCAGGCAGATCAGGCATATAACGACGTAGTTTGGCGTTAAATACAGCTTCTTCAATAAGCCTGCTGCACTGTACATGATCTGGATGTCTATCGACCCAATAAGGGGCGAATACAATACGCGGTTTGAAGCGCCTAATTTCAGCTACTATTCGTTCGATTTGCATCCTTGAAGGTTCTAAACCTCGATCTGGAAGCGCCAGATTAGTGCGTGCACGTAAACCAAGTATCTCCGATGCATGTCCAGCTTCTTGCTTTCGCAGCTCCACCGTCCCATTAGAGGACATTTCTGCCTCAGTCAGATCACATACACCTACTCGATATCCAGCCTGTACATGCTTAGCAATCGTACCACCCATCCCAATTTCCACATCATCAGCATGAGCACCAAATATGAGAATATCTAAGGACTCAATCATTCGTCTAAACCTGGTTTATATTTATGAACAAGCTCGCGCCAAGCAAAATCACCGCGCTCCAAAGATTTTACAAGCAGCTCAGCAGATGCTACATTGGTCGCTACCGGTATTCCTTGAACATCACAAAGTCTCAGCAAAGCAGTAATATCCGGCTCATGCGGCTGTGCCATGAGTGGATCGCGTAAGAAGATGATAAGATCCATTTCATTTTGAGCAACCATCGCACCGATTTGTTGGTCGCCCCCTAGTGGTCCTGACATATATCGATGAATGGACAAGCTTGTTTGCTCCATTATACGACTACCCGTCGTACCTGTGGAAAATAAATGATGAGGCGTAAAAACATGCTCATAAGCGATAACGAAATTAACCATTTCTTCTTTCTTCCGATCATGTGCTATAAATGCGATGTTCAACATTGCGATACCCTCCTCGGCTGCTAAAAAAACTATTCCATAATATGTTCAAAGCCATAAATTAAACCGCTATAAGTCATAACTTTCTTCACCGCAACATTAACACCTGGCATATAACCAGCGCGATCATAAGAATCATGACGAATTTTAAGTGATTGCCCGTATCCGCCAAAAACAACCTCCTGCTGTGCAAAAACACCCGGAAGTCGAACGCTATGTATACGGAATCCATTATAATAAGCGCCGCGAGCGCCTTCTATTGTTTCTTCTTCTTTCGGGTTGCCTTGGCGAAGTTCCTGACGAGCCTGCGAAATAAGCTCTGCAGTCTTTATTGAAGTTCCCGATGGCGCATCCAGCTTCTGGTCACCGTGATATTCAATAATTTCGACATGCGGCAAATACTTGGAAGCCTCTGCAGCGAATTTCATCATTAGAATGGCTCCAATTGAAAAGTTCGGAGCAATTAGCCCTCCAATTCCTTTTTGGACACAGAGCTCGTCCAGCTCCTCAATTTGTTCAGGCGTAAATCCGGTTGTACCGATGACCGGACGTACACCATACATAATAGATGCTTTCGTATTGCTATAAGCTGCTTGCGGCACAGTGAAATCAACCAAAACATCCGCTGCCGAAGAGCTTAGAGCCTCATCTAACGTTGCGCTCACAATAACGCCTGTATTGGTTTTACCGGCAAACAGGCCGGCATCGATTGGGCCGGCTGAAGGATCTACCGCAGCTACAAGCTGCAGCGCCTCATCCTCCAACACCATTTTCACAACCTCGCGGCCCATTCTTCCGCCTGCGCCTGTTACTGCCACTCTTATCTTTTGTTCCGTCATGTTATCACCTATTCCTTTTTCGTTTTCGTCCTAATAATTGATTGCTCTGCATACGCCGTTTTCTACTCACATCGGCGAAGAGCGTCCGAGCTGCTGAATGTCCTGGGTCAAGCCTGACTGCTTCTCTCGCGTTCGTAACGGCCTCATCCAGCCGATCCAGAGTAGCATATACAACAGCAAGTGTATAAAATGCTTGAAAGCTAAGCGGATCAAGCACGGTCGCTTGCTGCAATCTTATTGCAGCCTCCACTAGCTTAGGCGGAGTTTTAGATAACAACAAATCAGCTTCTGTAAGAAGCAGGCTCGCTTCGACCGTTTGCAAATGATATTGGTATTCCATTTGTTCCGGATCTAATCTCAACGCTTCCTCTGAATAGACCTTTGCTTTTGTCCATTTCTCGCTGCGTGCGCAAGATACCGCACATATATKATAATAAGATGCATTTTCGGGCTCGGCAGCAATAGCCTGCTCGAACCAATATATCGCTTGCTCAAAGTCGCTGTTAAAGATGAATTCGTAGCCCTTCTTAATATAGCTCTCACCGTTCATCCGCCCATCCTCCTTGTACACAGGTTGATGGTACAGCATATGTAGGGTGCTTGTTTACTGTTCGGTCATTTTCTTCGTCCACCGATCGGCGTCACGAGTCGTAAATTTATGCATGACCTTATTATGCGCTTCCGTAAGATCAATATTAAGCGAATTGGCAAAGCATGATAGAATGAATAATATATCGCCAAGCTCCATCTCTACGGAATTTTCCGCTTCGTCAGCCTTCTTAGGCTTCTCGCCATAACTATGATTGACTTCCCTCGCCAGCTCTCCAACTTCCTCTGACATTCTTGCCATAAGAGCAAGCGGGCTGAAGTATCCTTCTTTAAACTGAGAAATATAATCATCCACTTCTCGTTGAATATCTGATAACGATTTCTGCGACATTGATACAAATCCTTTCCACAGGTAGCTATACAATTCTATGTTAACGTAAACGCTTGATTAAAATCAATGTTTTTCGAAAGCTGTATTTAAGACATACTACTGTTGAGCAACCGCACTCATTGCTGACACAAGTAAATTACAGTACTGTCTATGATTACAAACGAAAGGGAGTGTTGTCCAGATGTCGCGCATTATTCAGCAGATCCGAATTCTAATCCCCATTCTAATCGGTACAGCTATCTATGCTTTTGGTCTGCATTATTTTGTCCTGCCCAATCAATTGATGGAGGGTGGAGTTACAGGAATAGCAGTATTGCTTAATTATGCTGCTGGATGGCCACTGTCCATATCCACACTAGTACTGAATATCCCCTTATTTTTATTAGGCTGGAAAGTACTTGGTAGAGGTCAAATGCTTTATACGCTAGTGGGCATTGTTTCACTATCTGGTTTCCTTGCTATATTGGAGCAACTGATTCATCATGGATGGTTAATTCCATTTCAAAGCTCCAATGATTATATGTTGGTAGCGCTATATGCTGGCGTTTCACTTGGTACTGGACTAGGAATTGTTTTCCGATTTGGAGGCACAACAGGCGGAATAGACATCGTCGCACGGATTATAACCCGCTCCAAGGGCATGAGTATGGGACAGATTATTCTTACTTTTGACATTATTATTATTGGTTTGTCCTTGATATATATTCCAATCAACAAAATTCTGTATACACTTGTTACAGTCTTCGTCGCTTCAAAGCTGATTGATTTCATCCAAGATGGCGCATACGCTGCTAAATCCTTCTCCATTATTTCTGAGCATGGAAGTGAAATTGCTAATAGAGTTACACAAGAGCTAGACCGAGGAGTTACCCTTATACCAGCAAGAGGCGCATTCTCTGGTCAGCAAAAAGAGGTCGTCTATTGCGTCGTTCAACGGAATGAAATTCACCGATTGAAAACGATTGTACGCAATGTCGACCCCCGTGCATTCATCGTCATTAATGAAGTTCATGATGTACTTGGAGAAGGCTTCAAGGAAGAGTAATGTTGAAGAAATTGTTTAGAGAAACGGCTTCACACCATAAGGTTCCCTCTTATATTTACGCCAGCCAGAATAGGTTAAGACAGCTGAAATGATGGCTCCAAAAAATAAAGACCAGCTCAATGGATTTGCTGATGTAACAGGTGTTATGACTGGCAAAACATCCGCACGACCGCTCTCATCATACAATCGGATGATGGCTGCTTTCAGAGCAATAAGAGACTTATTAACTAGGTCACTATTTACTCCCTTTGCTTGAAATGGGTCCAGCAGTTGATTCGTATAACGAATTCGTTCGAGCAATTCAGATTGATGTGCAGGACCATAAATAAGTGCAATTGCCGGTTCGATTCGCTTCGCATGCTCGTTTAACGCATTCATCGTAGCTCTGGCAGCTACCGCTCCATCACCGGCCTGACGCTTCCAGGAACGTTCCACGCGCGATAAATCGTCTAGCATCAAGCTCTCATATTGCAGCCAAAGAGCATACTCTGAACGAATCAGCGCATCTGTTGCCAGACGTATGCGCGCAGCTTGCATCAACCAGTCAGAAGCCGTAACGCCGTTTGCCAAAACTTGCTCGATAGCAATCGCGTCCTGTTCGATCGCGTTCCATCCTTCTATTTTTCCTATCTTGTATTTTAAGTCACCTTCTACTATTCGCAGCACCTGCTGGACACCGATATATCCGGCCTGTCGGTTATTCATATAGGCTGATTCATATAGTTCATTTGCCCTTTCATCTAGATGCAAGAGCTGCTTATGCGTACTTC
>NZ_JBFUHJ010000405.1:0-5172 GCF_056402455.1 Paenibacillus sp. P4_A7
TCTATAGACTTACAGTGAGCTTAATAATCATTTCACCATCTTTTAATTCTACTGAATCAGCTTTAAGGAAGGAGACGATTAAATTCGGGTAAAAGCCGAGATCAAACTCATCTTCCAAATCTTGTCGAGTAGTATCCGGTAAGGAGAATCCGTTAAATAGAAGTTCATCCACATGAAATATAATGCCAGCTTTAGGTTCCTCTTCAATCGTATAATGCCCACTCACACTAATCTCCATATTATCTCGTTGACCATGAGCGATAATTTTGTTGCTTTTAAACTGGAAGGAAAAATTGTCGAAAATAGCATTTTGATTACGCAGAAAATCATTCAGGTCCTTTTCTGGAACACTTATCGTGTATTGAAATCCTTTGATTTCTAACAATTGTTTATTATCTTGAATCCAGGTTGGAAGCTGCTGCATGGCTTTTGATAAAGCGYTAAAATATTTCTTGACCTCTGCCAATCCGGCTGATTCCCAGTAGTTGTTAAGCTCTTTAATCAATAAGCGTAGTTTGTCAGCATCGGAACGTCCGGCTAGCTGATCTTCAAGCTGTTTTTCTAGTAGAAGTACTCGTTCGCGCTGCGTCTTAAGCTGTTTTTCCACGGCAGTGAGATCAGATTGTCTCGTTTCAAGTTGCTTATATCCATCCTTAACCTTTCTGTATTGCTTGACATATGTATTCAAGGTATCCTTATCGTGAGTGAGTATAAACTCCGCGTAGTCGAGCATTTGAAACAAATCGGATAAAGAATTAAAGGATAAAAGTGATGCTAACAAAAAATCTCTTTCCCCCATATAATAAGCCCGCAGCACAGTTCCAGCTTCCTCTTGCTTGCTAGCAATTTCCTGCTCATGCTTGAGTAACAGCTGCTTTGTATCTGTCATAGTTAACTTTAGCTGTTCCTGCTGTGACTGAATACGGACGATTTCTTTATCTATTTCCGTTACAGATAAGCTATTCTCAAGGATTGTGTGTATATCATCATCATAGGCCGGCTGAGGCTCGGCTAATACAGGAAGTCTGATCGCCAGCATTACGAATAAAAGCGCTGCGGTTGCAGTTAAAGTAATACGATTATGTAATTTGGGTACTATCAAAAGGCATCTCCCTCCTCAGCTTTCATTTTATGCGGCAACCAAATCTATTATATCTTACATTTAGAARAGGATGAACCTTAATGATGAAGGATAACAGGCTTGCACTCTCCATCGAAAGGGAAATTGCTAATAGCTCCACTACTGGCTGGTTTTCAGAACAGGCTGATAGAAAACAGACTGTCCCATGTATTTCATTCTTCCAGTATATGAATAATTGCTTATACGATGCAGACTATGGCTACTATCGTTCTGGTCCGGTTCGAATTGGCAAAGAGGGGGATTTCTATACAAGCTCAGCAATTGGCCATGTAATGGCGGAAGTATTGGCAGGATATATCAATGAATACGGGCGATTAATGGACAAACCGCTTAAACTCATTGAATGGGGAGCGGGAACTGGAAGGTTATCCGCTCAGATTGCTGCAGCCTGCAGGGAAAGAAGAAGGGATTGGGATAAGCAATTTACATTAATTCAAATTGAAGATGATCCCTCGCATGTTCAAGCTGGGCGTATAGCCCATGCACATATTGCTGCTCAAGAAGCAGCTCTTGCTCCGATTTTTGTGACATCCGAAGAAGCTTTTCAAGCAAGTTGGCTGAAGCAGCCTGCAATTATACTCGCAAACGAGCTGCTGGACGCTTTTCCGGTACATAGGGTGCAAGTAGTGAATGGAGAGCTGATGGAGCTAGGTGTAGCTGGGACGGCGGCGCAGGGCTTTCATTACGTATTTATGCCGCTTACTGATCCGCGAATTAACGGTTGGCTTAAGCGAGATGGAATAACATTGCAAGAAGGGCAACAAACAGAAGTAGCATCTGCGGCGGCAGATTGGTTACAGCAACTTGGAGCTGTGATGAAGGAAGGGCGGCTTGTTCTGATTGATTAYGGCCATGAAGCAGCTGAATATACGGCTGAGCACCGAATGGACGGAACTTTAATGTGTTATTGGCGTCACCAAGCAAGTGATCAACCTTTTTTACGGGTTGGGGAGCAGGATATTACGGCACATGTACCATTTACGTTTGTTCGTCATTGTGCGGAGGAAAGTGGATGGAAGGTGGTTAGCTATACGACGCAAAAGCAGTTTTTGTTGGATCATGGTATAGTGGAACTGCTGCAGAACCATTATGATGCGGATCCATTCAGCGAGACCTCGCGTAAGAATAGAGCGATTAGACAGCTGTTGATTAGTGATCAAATGAGTGAGACCTTTAAGGTGATGGTGCTTGATAAAAAATAGTTCAGAAATGCGAAACGGTGTCTGCCCTTAAAAGGGTAGACACCGTTTCGTTTTGCTTTTGTAAAAGACATGCCGAGGCAAAAAATATATAAGCACAATTATAAGTTATTACTTATAATTCTATATATTTAGAACGGCAGACTCATCTTGAATACTGACCAGTACGTGAACCCCACGAAAGAAATGATCATATATCCCCAGAACATTACTATGTACGTTCTCTCGGAGAAGTTCAAGTAGCCTAGAAATACGAAAGCTATGGTTTGAGCGAAAAACAATAATGCGAATTCCGTCATATGGCCTGCGAAAGCCATTAGTCCAATTACTAATGTCCAAAAGCCAAGTACTCGATACATGCGTGCCAAGATAGCATCCCCCTTTCACTGCGACCCGATTTTCTAATGCTCATTATAACGTTTACATAAAAAAGTGTAAACCTTTAACCGTGACGAAATCGCAAACTTTTTGTACATAACTGACACCCATACACCTAGTTTGTTCAAATAAACGAATAAAAATGTATGAGTGTCAGAAAATTTGGTTATACAAATTAGTATCCAATAGATTCTATGAACTCTACCAAGGGCATAGAGATAAAGTAAGCGCCTTTACGTTAGGAGGTTTTTGTTGCATGACAGCAATTAGACAAGATGCGTGGAGTCCGGACGATGATCTTATTCTCGCCGAGGTTACACTACGCCATATTCGCGAAGGTAGTACACAGCTTGCCGCTTTTGAAGAGGTAGGTGAAAGAATTGGACGCACATCAGCAGCCTGCGGGTTCCGCTGGAACAGCTGCGTTCGAAAAAGGTATGAGGATGCTATTCAAATCGCAAAGCAGCAGAGACAGAAACGAAATTATTTAAGAAAACAAACGAGTGTTGCTACATCGCATGTTTCATCCTTATCTATTTTTGAGACGGATGAAAGAGTCTTTAAACCGGATACAGTTTCATTAGAAGAAGGCTTGTCAGTTGATGCCGTTATAAGATTCCTGCGTGGATGGAAATCGACTTATCAGGATTTAACACGTCAGATCAAGCTGTTTGAGAAGGATTTGAAAGAGAAAGATGATGAGCTATATCGTCTTCGCGATCAAAATGAGAGATTGTCCAAAGAAGTAAACAATGTCCAGACTGATTATCGCGCTGTGAATGATGATTACAACACACTCATTCAAATTATGGATCGTGCGCGACGCTTGACGGTACTGACAAATGAAGATGAAGCTAGACCTAGATTCAAGATGGATGCGAACGGAAACTTAGAACGCATCGAATAAGTGATATTGACGAGTTTAGAAGAGAGACCTTCCTATACAAGGGGGTCTCTATTTGCGTGTAGTTGCGTTAATTTAAACAGATTTGTTACGATGATCAGTAAATATAATACTAGCTGAGCTAGTATGCATACATAAACGGATAGGGGAATTTCAGGTGAAATCCTCTAGCTTACTTCAGTTGGAGGGGTACCATTTGCTAATCGATATAATAGGCGGCGGTTCGATAGGTCTGCTTTGCGGTGCTAAGCTAGCAATAGCAGGGGCTGATGTGACGGTGTGGACAAGAAGTCAAGAACAAGCGGATCATCTGGAGCTTCAGGGGATTGCATTACAAGACGCTAATGGAGAAGATGAGCAAATAGTTAAAGTGAAGGGCGCTTGGATTCAGAGAATGAGTCATTTGATTCCCGTTCCTGAGATTACTCAGTTAAACCAAATTCGTTGGATCATTATTGCGGTTAAACAACCGGATTTGAATAGTAAGCTCCTTGAGCAGATTAATGGCCTGGCAATAAGCTGTGAGAATCAAAAGGTATCCATTTTATGCTTGCAAAACGGTAGAGGCCACTTGGAGAAGATTCAGAAGGCATTGCCGCATATAACTGTACTTGCAGCAGTGACAACCGATGGAGCTAGAAGAATGAATGGCCACACGGTTCGTCATACGGGAAAAGGACAGCTATGGATTGGCGAGTGGCGTGGATTTCAAGTAAACACGGACAAGGATCTGGAAAAAACGTACAATATGTTAGTTTTATTGCTGCAAACGGCAGGATTTACCGCATTACTGTCGAATGACATGGAGAATCGTATTTTTCATAAGCTGTTGATYAATGCCGTGATTAATCCATTAACTGCAATGTTTGATGTTAAAAATGKCGAGCTGCCACTTCATCCAACTCGCGACTCGATTATGAGAGCGCTATATGTAGAAACCGAACAGATTTTATTGGAAGCCGGAATGACTGAAATAGAGGACGGCTGGCAGCAGATTATTAAGGTGTGTCAACAAACCAGTAATAACATATCTTCCATGCTAAGTGATGTAAGAGCTGGGCGGGTTACAGAGATTGCTGCGATCAATGGAGCGGTAGCCAGATTGGCAGAGCAATTAGGACGTTCTGCACCATTAAATCAAGCAGCAGTTGTAATCATTGAGTCTTTGCATCCAAAGCTGAATTCGAAGGAGTGATTGATATTTGGAAATTATAAAAACGATATACGGATATTTTTCGATTTTACCAATCATTCCTTTTGCTATCATCTTATTTGGCTATGGAGCCTATATTCAAGACCGAAAGAAAGCATTTCGTTTGGCTATGGACGTTACAACTGTTTTTCTAATTATAGCAGTAGCCGGTTTATTTAATCTCTTGTTCAAAAATCAGTTCGGCTTTTACGGCATTTTATTATTTATGGTGCTTGGGGGCGGATTGCTGGGCAATGCACAGTTCCGAAAGCGCGGAAGTGTTGATACGAAACGGATATTTAAAACAGTTTGGCGGTTAAGCTTCTTTACGATGTGCCTGTTATATATAGTGTTTATG
>NZ_JBFUHJ010000406.1:0-5157 GCF_056402455.1 Paenibacillus sp. P4_A7
GGAGTAACGCTGAATACCTTGAAACCCGGTTCTATCGGCTGAACGCCTAACAAATATGCGTAGTAGAAATAAATCGGTACCGCAGACCAGCCATGACATAAGCTTCCTGCTCCACCAAAATCATTAGCACCATTGTTTGTTTCCCAGAAGCTTGTTGCCCCGCTAAACAATAGTTCTCCCCAGTCTTTCCCTATGCTTTCAAATACGAGTTGCCCATAGGTTTCCGGTTCTCCAAGTAATGCTTTAAACTTAAAGATGGAATGACTTAGTGTAATAGGCACCCAGCCATTGTCCTCCGAGGACAATCGGTTTCGTAATTTCCCTGCTAGCGAGCCTTGACATGTATGAGTACACAAAGCTAAAGCTTGAGTAAGCTCTGCATAATGCTCAGCATAAGCTACTCCGTCATAGGTTCGATATGCATTCTCCTCTGGACTCCAAAAGCGTTGATGAATCGCTTGTTTGACTCTGGTAGCCAATGAAGAATAATGAAGTGACTCTTCTTTCCTACCACACGCTTCTAACATAAATCCAACTGATTCCAACCCCATAACGAATAATAGATTAAGTGGCGCATCCCATCTGGTCTCATAAATTCCTTTGTCGCCAGCTAATCCCGATTCCCATTCATAGAAGTTCCAATATTTAGATTCATCCGGAGTGATTAATAGATCATCTTGCATGCAAGACATATGCTTCTCCATCATTTGCTGAATGACAGGCAGCATCTTATTTGTAAAATCAACTCTGCCACTATAAAGCAAATGTTCAGCAAGCCCGATGATCCATAGAAAACTGAACGAAGGGATCGTGACCTCATATTCCATAGGCGCACATAATTCCAGAAAGCCATCCTGTCTCACACCTTCTCCTAAAAGCTCAAAAGATGCTTGCGCAAAATCATACTCCCCAAAACAATAGTAGCCACATAAAGCTTGGTTTCTCGAATCCATTGCGTATAGAGCCTGCTCCCGCCAAGGCGTGTCTTCGTAGTGCTCGTGCATACACAAATGCAGCGTTCGGACGGCTGTCTTCACAATTTGCTGATGTAGCTTGTCAGGACAATTAAATTGTCCTTTTTCCTCTACTGGATATTCCGTTGGCCGCAAGCCCGCGTAATAGAGTACGAAACGTTCTTTAACACCACTGATGTGAAGCTGAATATATCGACCGGCTAATCTTTTGAAGTAATGGGTAAAAGTTTGTCTACCATCACGGCACCTATAGGCTACAGCAAAATTTCTACCTCCGACTTCAGCCCGAACCCGCAAATCATCCAGATGTTCGCCGTAAGCTATATCCACTATTGTCCCCTGTTCACCCTCAAGCTCTAACTCTAGCAATCCACATTCCTCACGCCCGAGATCAAGTAGGATATAAACACCTGACGCTTCTTCAAATGCAGATGAAAGGATAGAAAGCCCTGATTGTGAAGGGAAAGAGGGAATCGCTTTATCGAAAATAGACTCCGGCTGCCTATAAGATATATAGTCGCTCTGCATAAACAGTGCAATCGATTTTTGCTGCTCTGTCGATCTAATAAACAAGCCTTGTGTTTTTATTCGAGCAATCCCTCGCTCCTTCAACTCAAGCTTACGGATTGGTCTCTCATATAGCTTAGGTTTGTTATGAGTTAACTCGAGACTTAGCTTTGCCGGTAACCAGTCGGTTGACATCTTATAGGAATGGGTTAGCCAAAGATCATCTTTATCTGCATTGTAGGCAAAGGAATAACCTAGCTGCATTGTTATTTTCGGAACGCTTCCACTGACATACGAGGGTGATAAACGGCAATACGTTTGAATGTTGCTTGAGATGACTTTTGTGCCTGTTTCAATGGCATAGATTAAACCAGGGCAACCCACCTTATATTGAAAGCTGGCTTCCCCCTGATAATAGGCAAGTATACATAATACATTCGTACCCACATGTAATAAATGGCCGACGGACAAGCAATCATAAGCTTTGTTATTCGGAAAATCATCATACTGACCGTAGTCGACCCCTATTCCGTTGATCCAAACTGCATAGTCCGAATCTACAGAGAGATACAGTTTTGCTTGCCACGCTGTCTCCTCTAAGCGAAATTCATGGCGAAATTCCACATATTGATTGACTTCATCACGAGCTCCTTGATTCCATATCCACATAGATTTATTAAGTGCGTTCACTTTTTTTGCTCCTTTATTTAGCACCCTGAAGTTAATTTCATAGCTTTATTATAATTTCACGTCTCCGAACGTTACATAACTGCAATTGACATTTATTTGCTCCAATTGACTTGACTATGCGTTTCATAAGTGAGCTTGACCATTATCATACAAAGAAAATCAACGCAACAAAAAACAAGCCACCTCACTTTGAACGTAAGGTGGCTTGTTTTGATTCGTTATTCTGCTCATACATCAAGTTCAAGATAGTCGTATGCGGCCTCGATATTCGGAAAAACCGATGTGACCTCCGCCACAAGCTGAGCAACCTCAATATCACTGAAGCGTGAACTGAAATGTGTGACGACAAGTCGCTTCGCGTTCGATCTAGCAGCGATTTGAGCAGCTTGGAGAATGGTCGAATGCCCATAAGCCGCTGCCTTCTCTTCCATACCTATTGCAAATGTTGCTCCATGGACTAGGTTTACATGGTCATCTAGACTCGCAGAAAGTAGTATCTGGTAGCGTTCATCCAGATTCTGAGCATGCCGCTCACTCGTTGGAATTCCACGTTCGTTCAACGCATCCGCGACTACATTGACTGTTCGATGTTGTTTAAACCGCAGCAAGCACATCATATCCAAATGAGGAATGCTTTAGGCTAAGCATCTCAGCTTCAGCAGATTTATACAAGACTTCTGTATGTGAACAATCTGGATTCTTGCAGGCATAAGCCATACTCTATGCATGGACGATTCCCTTTGTTGTGGAAACCTTTTTCTCCAAAGCTCTATGGGTTCTTCGTAATTTCGACTCACATTGTGGACAGTTGCGAAACTCTGATCTGAAGTAAACTTTAGGCGCAATACCTAATCTATTTTTCGGAATACCCGCTAGTTAATCTGACTGTCGTAGAAAAAAAACGAATGCATGGTGCCATTCGCCTGATCATAATATCGTACTATTTCTCTTTCAAATAGTGAGAGTTGTCATCATTTAGGAAAAAACAGTAACTGCTTAGAAGAAAAAGAGTTGAAAAACACCTAGCACTACTGAAGTAGTAACCAATAACTTAGCTGCATGATCCCACTTTTTGAACTTCAATAGAACTCCAATTACAGCCAAAATACCAAACAAAACGGCCACGATCCTTGGAAAGACAAAGTTGCTCGGAAGGGAAGTTATATTCAAATAGCTAATAAGAATACCTATTGCTACTGTACATGTGAAAATAATATTATTTCTTTTTGGATCTTTCACAAAATACAACAAAGCAATACTGATACAGCTAATAGCCGCTATAACAATAAAGATAATTAATAATAATCCCATAGTGAATCCTCCATCTCTATTTGTAACATCTCTTATTATTACCTAAAAAATCAGAGAATGAAACTTTCGAGCTTCACATAAAAAAAGCTCAGGCATCAAAAAAGCCTGAGCTCCTATTTTTTATATGGTATGGTCTCTTTCAACATTGAACCCGCTGAACCTCTCCATTACTCTGTCAACTTCATCCACCCCACCATGCAAACTCAATCTACCATCCTCTATATACATTAGGCTGTCATCTTCCGACTGCTCAATTTCTTCAAGTAAATGTGTGCTAATGATTATGACGCTATGATAAGAAAGCCTGCGGATTATCCGCCTAAAAAATAACTTCTCTTGATTATCCAACCCTTCAAATGGCTCATCCAAAATACAAATCCGAGGCTGATTAATGAGCGTTTGAATCAATCCTACTTTTTGCAATTGCCCCCCAGAGAGCGTACGCAGCTTTCTTCTTTTGAGCTCATACAAACCGCTCTCCTTCAACCACTTCTCTATTGTAGGTTTTACAAGTCCGCGAGGAACACCTTTATGAAAGGCCATGTACGATAAATACCTCTCAATAGTCATATCCGAATGACCTGTAAAGTGCTGGGGCATATATCCGATCATTGTTCTAACTTCCTCGGTACTAAGCGGTTTACGATATCTTCCTACGCCCTCTTCATTTATTAACTTTGTATAGATCACGTTCCCTTTATCTGAGCTAACTGCAGTGGCAACGATTTTTAAAAGCGAGCTTTTCCCAGCGCCGTTCCTTCCAACCACATACGTAATGCCTGTCGTAAAGGTACACGTCATATCGTCGATAACTTTCTCTTTATCTCTCTTGTAATCCACGTTAGTTAACGTAATCCTCAAACTCATTTTTACTCCCTCGCTAAATAATTCCGTAGTAATATACTGCTTAGCAAAAGGCCAGAAAATCCTAGAATAACAACATTTGTGAATAAGAAATGTTCATTCCAAGGCAGCTGAAACATAGAGAATGACTGCAGCTTCTCATCGAACAACACTTGGCTAAGCCAAATAAATAATGTAATGATTGCGCCTGCCCTATGTCCAAACCACATTGCACTTATAAATCCAACTACTCCAAAGAAGAAGATAGGTGTAAAGGAACCGTATAAATACAGGAGTGAGCTTGCCTTACCCATAACGATATAACTTAATGGAAGTGTCATTGCTAATTGCAAACCCATGACGATGATGAATCGAGCAAACATTTGGTGAACCAAGGAATAATAACTCAACTTTTCGATGATGTCATTCCCATCATTTCTCGAGCGAAATGCGTAACCCATTACAGCAATGATGATGAGTGTGATCCACTTCATCCAAGCCATAAAACCAGTCATTTCATTTTGAGTACTCACGTTGATCATAATGGACATTGCGAGCATCACGATTCCTGTTAACCACCAGCTCGTCGACCCATAAAAATTCCATTGGGATAAAAATAAACTCGCCACTTTTGAAGACATAGATTGAGCAGCTTGTCTCTCTTCCAGCTCAGCCCGTAAATCGACTGGCTTTGTCTCATCCATCTGTTTTATTTTTTCAAGTAAACGAACGGTTTGCTCTCTTGTTGGTTCCGGGGCGGTGAAACGGTCTAAACGGTTTTTCCATTCCTTTTCTAAGCGTGACAGCTCTTGATCTTCACTCATTTACACCC
>NZ_JBFUHJ010000407.1:0-5154 GCF_056402455.1 Paenibacillus sp. P4_A7
GCTTAGAGGCAGATCTGGTTCAGGAAAGACGACCTTGTTGAATTGCTTGGGTGGATTAGATACTCCGAGTAAGGGTGAAGTTTGGTTTAATGGCAAGCATTTCGACAAAATGAGCGATAACGAGAGAACTCTTGTGCGCCGCAAGGACATGGGGTTTATTTTCCAAGCGTTTGCGCTCATGCCGCTGCTGTCTGCTTGGGAGAACGTGGAGCTGTCGCTTCGTATGGCTGGCATACCACGCGGCCAATGGAAAGAACGGGTTACACAGTGTCTAGAGCTAGTCGGTCTAGAGAAACGAATGACTCATCGTCCATTTGAGATGTCTGGCGGAGAACAGCAGCGTGTGGCCATTGCTAAAGCAATTGCACATAAGCCGATGCTCCTCCTGGCGGATGAACCGACAGCTGAGCTTGATTCAGGGATGTCGGCACAAATTATGGCGGTTTTTCAAAATATAATTCGCACTGAAAATGTTACGATTTGCATGACTACACACGATCCTACGATTTTGGAGGTTGCCGACCATGTTTATGAAATGGTGGACGGAAAGTTTATTTAAACGTTCAGTTATTGTTGTAATGAGTGCTTCTCTGATATTTACAAGTGGTTGCTCTTTACTTCCTAAGGAAGAGGAAGAGGAAGTACTGCCAGAGATAGCACCAGCTCAAATATCAAAAAAACCGGAGTATGAGGTAACGACAGCGAATCTCGAGACGAAGGTTCCTGTAATCGGAAAATTAATTTCAATGAAGGAAGAAACGCTTTTCTTCACGATGGATGGCAAAAATTTGAAAGAGCTTTATGTGAAAACAGGTGATGTCGTTAAGGCTGGTCAAGTAATTGGCGAGCTTGATGTAGATGAATTGGTCAAAAACTTACGATTGGCGAAGATCGCGTTTAAGAAAGAAGAAATTGCGATGAAAGAGACTCTTCGTCAGCGCGATGAGATGGACCAAATTGAATTTGAGGAAAAATCGATTGCGTTCGAAGAACAGAAGCAAAAGCTCCTTGATCTTGAAGAGGAAATAGGCAAAGCGAGTTTAACCTCCCCATTAAATGGCACGATCGTTACATTAAACGTTCAAAAGGGTGATGTCATTAAAAAATACGCTCCGATTGCGATCGTAGCAGATACAAGTCAAATTACACCTGCAGCAAAGCTTACGAAAACCGAGCTTGAGAAAGTAGCAGTTGGTATGGAGGTTGTTGTCAACATTAGCAATGTCGGCAATTTCAAAGGTAAAATAAAGCAGCTGCCTATTAAAGGCGAGGAACAGAATAACGGTGGAGGCATGGGGGGGATGCCAGGTGAGTTGAAGCCTGAACGCCCAGAGGACTTTCTCATTGTCGATATTAAAGACTTGCCAAAAGGATTGAATAGAGGCGCACCTCTATCGATTAATATTATTACTAAGCGCACAGAAAATGCTATTGTTATTCCTCCTTCCGCGTTACGCACGATTGGTTCCCGTACTTATGTACAGGTAGTTGAAGCTGAGGGCAAACGTGAAGTTGATGTGGAAGTAGGTCAACAGACCTCGACGCAGATCGAAATTTTGCAAGGGTTAAAGCCGGGGCAGAAAGTTGTAGGTCGATAGCCAATGGGAATTCCGCTGTTTCGTTTTTTGTTCCGCAAAATGTGGAACACTCGCTGGCTAACCATTAGTACGTTGGCGGGACTGACCTTAGCGGTAGCTTTCGCAACCAGCATACCGATGTATGCGGACGGCGCATTGAAAAGAGTTGTAGCCGAATCGCTGCAGCAGAAGAGCGTAGGCTTACCTGCTGGTTCTTTGTTAATGCGGTATCAGTCACCCGCTGGCGGGAAAACGGATTTACCGGCATTGTCGGAGCTAGAAAGATACATTATTAATGATGTACCGAAAGAACTAGGATTTCCTTTTAGTACATACTTAAAGAGCTATTCGATCAGAAGCTCTGAGGTGACTCCGGAGGATTCTTCTAAGGTTGATGCTGGTCGACCTAGACAATTGTCCATTATGACGATGTCTGGATTGGAGGCGAAGACAGAGCTGACTCAAGGACGGTGGTTTGTTAACGCAGAGGGCGATGAGTCGCTGCTCGAAGCCGTCATGTTAGAGGAAGCTATGTATCGCAATGATATACATATCGGTGATATTTTTGAATATCCGGTATACGGCGGTCTAGATCTTACATTAAGGGTCAAAATCGTCGGGGCAGTTAAGCCATTACTTGATACCGATCCATATTGGTATCAAGGACTAGAAGGCATGCTGAACACGTTTCAAATCAGTGATGATGCCTTTATGAAGCTGCTGCTTGCCAAAAAGAAAATTCCGCTTCACAATGCTGGTTGGTATTATGCATTTGATTTATCAAATATTAAAACCAGTCAATTGACACCGCTTGGCAGAACGCTGGAGCGACTTAATATTGAGTTGTATCAGCGTCTGAAAGACACAAGAGTGGAGATCTCTTTCGCTTCTACGCTCACAGAGTTTAAGAAGCAAAGCTTGCAGTTGCAAACGCTGTTGTTTACTCTCGCAGCACCGATGCTTGCTATGGTCTTTTTCTTTATTGCCATGAATGCCCGACAGTCACTTGATAAGCAGCGAAGTGACATTGCCGTTCTACGCAGTCGTGGTGCAGGTACAAGGCAAATCATTTGGATTTTCTTACTTGAAGGATTGCTGCTAGGAGCGTTTGCGCTCACAATTGGTCCATTTATTGGATGGTTTATGGCGAAGAGCATCGGTTCTGCAAATGGATTTCTTTCGTTCGTCAGCCGCAAATCCATTCCTGTAGGCTTCTCTACTGAGGCCATTATTGCAGGAGGAGCAGCTGTGTTACTTGCACTGCTTGCAACTATTATTCCAGCTATTATGTATGCTCGTTCTTCAATTGTAAGCTACAAGCAAGAGCTTGCTCGATCTGATCGCAGACCTGTATGGCAACGCTGGTTCTTTGATGTAGTGCTGCTAGGTGTTGCCGGATACGGCTGGTACATGTTTAATGAACGTCAGATGCTGACGTTTCAGACTGGAATGACTACGGATCAGCTAAATGTACAGCCATTTCTGTTTTTCGTTCCTGCACTGGCCATATTTGCGTTAGGATTATTTTTTCTAAGATTATTTCCATGGTTGTTAAAGCTCTTTCAATGGCTCGGTCGCAAGTTTTTACCTGTTCCGCTATTTTTAACTTTGACGCAATTATCACGTTCAACTAAGGGCTATTATCCAATTATGATTCTATTGGTTTTAACGCTTGGACTCGGAGTATATAACGCTTCTGCAGCAAGAACGATTRATCTGAACTCGACTGAACGACTCCTTTATAAATATGGATCTGACGTTATTGTGCAGACCGTATGGGAAGGGTCGCCGGAAATTACTACGACCGGAGGATCTGGCGGAGGTTCAGGAGGCGGTAGTGGTGCTGGGGGTGGTTCAGGTGGAGGTTCCGGTGGCGGTTCAGGATCTGGTGGATCTGGTGGATCTGGTGGATCTGGAGGAGGTGGTGGCACTACTGTACCGACACGGGTCTTATACAGCGAGCCTCCTTTTGAGCTCTTCCGCTCACTTGAAGGAGTTCAAGCAGCTGCTCGTGTCTTGCAGACCAAAGGCAACGTCGTAGTATCAGGCAAATCGATTGGTCAAGGTACAATTATGGGCATCGATAACTCAGAATTTGACGATGTAGCTTGGTTCCGCGATGATTTGTATCCTGTTCATCCGAACTATTATCTAAATAATTTAGGTAAATTTGAACATGGAGCGATTATCCCGAAAGGTGTAGCGGAGAAATATCAGCTAAAGTTGGGCGATATCGTGTCAGTCGGCTTCCCTGAAGGTATGCTCGAATTTACAATAGCAGGAATACTTCCTTATTGGCCGAGTCAATACCCTGATAAATCGCCGTTTATTATTACGAATTTAGATTATCTTTATGATCAGCTTCCACTAATGCCTTATGAGGTATGGTTGAAGATGAAGCCTGATGCGAAGGTTGCACCTATTATTGAATCGCTGCAAAAAGCAGGTATAGAGCTTGCGACAGTGAAGGATGTAAGAAGCGAACTTATCTCGCAAGCCAAGCACCCATCCAGAGGTGGCGTTTTTGGGATATTGAGTCTTGGATTTCTCGTTTCGGTCGTCATTACTTTAGCTGGATACATTCTATTCTGGTTCTTTAATTTATCTGGCAGGGCTGTGCAATTCGGMGTATTAAGAGCTATGGGATTATCGCGTAAACAATTAACAGGCATGCTGCTTCTTGAGCAGTTGTTCACAGCCGGATTAGCGATAGGACTTGGCGTTCTGATCGGTAAAGCTGTCAGCCTTCTTTTCCTTCCTTTCTTGCAAACTACCGAAAACGTTGCAGAAACGGTTCCTCCTTTCCGAGTCGTCTTTGACTCGAATGACACGAACCAACTCTTCATTGTAGTAGGATTCATGATGCTGACCGGTGCGTTAATTCTCTTCCTACATATTCGTAGGCTAAGGGTGCATCAAGCGGTCAAAATGGGAGAGGAGCGTTAACGGCTATGATCGAATGCGAGGGTTTAGTTAAGATATACAAAACAGATGATCTTGAAGTCGTAGCGCTTCAAGGCCTTAATTTGAAGGTGAACGCTGGCGAGCTAATGGCTATTATCGGCAATAGCGGCAGTGGGAAGTCTACACTTCTGAATACGTTAGGCGGTCTCGATCGGCCCTCAGCCGGACAGGTGAGGGTCGGTCCATGGGATTTGCTGAAGATAACTGAAGAAGAGCTAGTGAAATACAAGCGCGAAACAGTAGGCTTCATCTGGCAAAATAATGCGCGTAACCTGCTGCCCTATTTGTCAGCACTTGAGAACGTAGAAATGCCGATGATGCTTTCTGGTAAGGTTGACCGAGCGTACGCCAAGCAGCTGCTTGAGTGGGTTGGGCTGAAGGAACGCATGCACAACAAACTGCATCAGCTTTCCGGAGGTGAGCAGCAGCGGGTTGCTATTGCGATCTCGTTGTGTAATCGTCCGCAGCTATTGCTAGCGGATGAGCCGACAGGTTCTGTAGATACAGCGACTTCTGATTTAATCATGGGCATCTTCCGTAGGCTTAATAAAGAAATCGGAATAACGATTGTAATTGTTACACATGATTTGACGCTTGCAAGTAAGGTAGATCG
>NZ_JBFUHJ010000408.1:0-5151 GCF_056402455.1 Paenibacillus sp. P4_A7
ACAAGAATGAGCAGCATAATACTCATCATTAGCGGAGATACAATTGAAACTATTTTGGCTTCCTGAAGTCCGAATCGCAACAGCTTTGAAACTCGCAGTTCTCCCTGACGCTGCTCAACCGGCTCAGCAAGTGAAGCCTTTACAAGACGAATATCCGAAAGTACCCTTCCAAGATCACCTTGAAATAATGCCGTTTCATCCTGCATCGACTTCGATACCTTGAACATTCTCGACCCAAGAGGCCATAAAACAAGCAGYGCAAGCGGTACTGCCACAAGCATGAGCAGAGTCATTTTCCAATCAATCGTTATTAAGAGCACCACTCCCCCAATAATGGAGATAATACCGCCAATAAAGGAAATAACATGGCCGATTATAAAGTCCTTGATGACATTCGTATCATTGGTGACACGGCTCATCGTTTCTCCAGAATGGTTGCGGTCAAAGAAAGGAACCGGCAGTCTCAGCACCTTTTCCCACAACTCACGACGCAATCCGCCAATTACATATTGTCCAACAAAAGACATCGTGTATAAAGAAAATCCTGACATGGCCGTCTGGAACAGAAAGACTGCTCCTAGCACAATTATCGTCACTGCTTGCAAGCTCGACCGAGATAATTCATCAACTAAGTTCATAGTCAACATCGGAATAAGTAAGGAGAGCACCACCTCACCTACTCCAAGTACGATAGCGGCTAGAATAATATAGGTAGATGGTTTATGCCTAGCAATAAGATTAATAAATGATTTTGCATGGCTTAATGTAGCTGGCTGCTGCGCCTCATCCTTGTTGATCATTGCTTTTTTCCTCCTCGGATGCTTTCTTTAAGCTTTCCAGATGTTCAAACATCACAGTAAGGAAGGCTTCTTCTTCCTTTGTGAACGCATGAGGAAACAAGACAGGATCGAAAGGTGTTGAAGGATCTTCAAGTACCTCTAATTGAGTCAGCTCCTGCTCCGTTAGTTCTTTTAAGATGGGGCCAATCAGCCCTTCAAGAAAACCGAGCAACTGCCTACCGCTTTCCAATACTTCTGTATCCAAAGGCTGTCTTCCTAGCTTGTAATGCTCCTTCAATTGAATAACGATAACATTTAGTTGACGTTCCATTTCCAGCCGCTTCTCCGCAGACATCCCATCCATAAATATGGCATCCACAAGYGAGGTAGGCATCTGCTTCGCGAGATACTGCTTCTGATGCTCTTCATGTTGAATGTTATGAATGAACACAAGCAGCAGATTGCTATCTACCTTACCAGCTCCTTCAACAATTTGCTGCATGCGGCTGATCGTTTCAAGAACTCGCTCCAGCTGCTGCTGCTTGTGCTGCAGCATTTCATATTGGGCTGCTAACGATTGCTGCAGATCCTCCTCTGGATTTTGTAAATAGGCAGAAATATCATCAAGCGAGAAGTCCAAATATTTTAACGTCAAAATCTTTTGAAGCTGGATCAAATCCTTGTCCGTGTAGTAGCGATGGCCCTGCTCATTACGACTCGAAGGCTTAAGCAAGCCTTTGCGGTCGTAGTATCGTAGTGTCCGCTCTGTAACTGCGGTCATTTTAGCGAAGGCTCCTATGGGATAAACCATTTGTTGATTATCTTCTGAATGCATCCCGTCATCTCCTTTAACCTCAGTATAGTACTTGACGTAACGTCAAGCGCAAGTACTTTTTTGTATGACAATGACAATATTTCATGTTATAAAATTCCACATATTACAACAAAAATAGGTCTATAAATCTAGCAAATACGAATAAAAATAGACAAGCATTGTAGTATTTTTGAATAAAAGAGGTTAATTTTAGCAAAAAAAGGATTGTAAACAATCCCAATTTCTATATAATAAGTTTGTGAACAACGCGTTCAACAACTATACATAACCCCAAAGGAGAGAATTAATTGGACAATTATCAACAACCTCCGTTTCAATCCGGCCAGCCTGGTTACGGACATAATCCGAATCAGGAGGTTTCACCCGTCATTTCCATTAAGGAGTGGATGCTCACTTCGCTCATTATGATCATCCCAATCGTCAACATTATTATGATGTTCGTGTGGGCTTTCGGTGAAGGTAATCCAACGAAGAAAAATTATTTTAAAGCCGCTTTAATATGGGCAGCTATCGCTATCGGTATTTATGCTATTGTTTTCATTATCATTATCACAGCTACATTTTCTTCATCTACTTAATGGTTACTGGACAGTGAAAAGTCCTCAAGCCTAAGAAGCCAAAGAATCAGCGTCAATATCAGACGTAGTTTGCTTGGAGCGGATTATTTTCATTATGGATAAATGCCGGTTCTGAACAAACAGGCGAAAAATAAACTGGCGCAAATAAGCGGCAACGGTGGCCTCCRATGCAACGGCGTGAGAGGCTGTGCGCAGATAGCGAAAGAACAGTGCAGGGACACGACCGGAATAACGCAAAGCGATCAGTTGCAAGAGTCCCATGGCGATGCATTGGCACATGACGAATCCTTCTATCGACTGAATGGTCAAGCCAATCCGCTGCTGATCTTGTTCGTTGTTCACATGTTCCAGCGGATGGACTTCTCCCTTTTTCAAGTACCAATTCAGCTTTGGCATGGATTTGCTCCAGAAGCGGTAGCCATACAACTGAATGATGTCTGTTGCAGCCAGTGTCAGATCGGTGCTCACGAGAATGGAGTAATGCCCCTTGCACACCACCAGCACGAAGCGCATTTCCTGATACAGCCCCTGCCCCCAGAGCAAATCCAGACACAGGAATTGAACCGTCTCTTCCTTGCCGTACAAGACAACCGTGGCGGTTTGGAAATCGGCAGCTCGAGAGGTGAAACAGTCCTTCAACTTGACCTCGTGGCCCTTTTTCGGCGGTCGACCTCGTCCGGGTTTCTTGGCGGCGGGACGTTCGTAAGCCACCACATTGGACTTGGACTTGGTGACCAGATGCATCCGAACGGCAGAAGAGCGATGGAGGTCATTCAGTCGCTTCAGAGCTGGTATGGTCAAAAAGTAACGAGCCAGCAAGAGCAAGGCTCTCCCGAACGCTGTGGCTGCTGCGAATCCTTGCTCTATCATCTGAACCACATGCGAAGTCGGCTCCTCGGCCTGATCCGTATTCTTCCACCCCAAGATGGTTTTTACGCCATCCTGCAGATTCAGGAACAAGGGCAAGCAGAACCACTTTTGTGGGGTGCCGGCCAAAATGCCGATGGCGCCAAACAAATGGCCGAAAATGTACTCACCCTTAGAGACGTTTTCGGACTCCTGATGGAGCTTCTTGACTCCCGGCATCCGACGTCCTTCCTTGGCTTGCTTCATCCCATCACCGACCAGCACGACGCAATTCTGGACAAGCAGTAGAGGGGCCGTCCGGTGGATCACCTGGAGCCACGCCAGGCGCAACGATTCGAGTGACCATGCGGATGAACGAAAAAAGTGAATCAAGGTCTCATAGCAGCGGCTATTCAGAGCAAGATCCCGAATGATAGATGTCACGCCCAGATGGTCGGAACGCAGCATGAAGCTGATAATGATCACGACAAACCATTCAAACGTTGCTTGTCTGGAGAAGCAGGTGCGAAATGATAGTATTTATATTTATGAACGAAACGAGGATGAAAACATGGGTTTTTTTAAAAAATTAGCGGGTGCACTGAGCAAGAAAAAGTATCGAAAGAACCACAATGCCGCTGTTTTAACCGTAGAACAGTATGCTGCTTTGAATGTCGGAGCAATCAATGCAGAACAGACTATGTACTTTTGTGATAGTTTGCATACCGGGTCTGACAAAAATGAGATGAGACGAAATCTTGCTGATTATTACGACATTGTTGATAGAGATACTGCATTAAGGACTTTGGAATGGCTGAGTAGCAGGGGACATAGAGTCTATTTTGAGGCCATCAAACAATTAGTTTCAGGTCAATCCACAGCCATTGATGAGACGATATTGGAAGAAGATGAAAAGGTAAGAACATACAACTATATACAAAATCTAAATGGAACAATCGAAGATCTGGTTAAAAATAAGCAGATCAAAAAAAGGACAGACTTGAGCACACAATCTATTGTCGGCTGGGATATGGGGCGATTGGTTCTGATTGCACGTTGCTGTTATGAAACGGCATATCTCTCAGAAGAAGAAGCTTGGAATTATATTCGTAAAGCCTATAAAGAATGTCAGAACACCTATTTAAACTGGAAAGAGCTTGCTGATGGCTATATCATTGGGAGATGCATGTGGGGCGGATCCAATATGATGCTCCACGGTATTATGGAAATTGCAAAAGGGTTGATTGAGGATGATGACAGTCCTTGGTCAAAATATCCATTACGATAAAATAAATCAAAAAAAGGGGAAATTTACTATGGATTTAAGATTATTGGCTATACCAGTGGCACTGGTGATTGTTGCGGTAATTGTGAATGTGTTACTGAATAAAAAGGTGAGTCGCTCTGCCGGTGTGGCTCAGGATGTTATGAAGAACTATGTGCGTGAACAGCTTCCGGATATGCAAAGTGCTGAATTGGATGTCATTAATTTGCTTGAGGACGCAATACAACCACAGCATATTTGGGTAGTTGCTTACAACGACAGCGGAATGTTTTTTATCCCGTCTACATCGAACCCTTACACACAATCAATTACGAGATATGAGGATGAGACTATCGATTATATACCTTTTTCGGCGATTAATAATTCGTCGGTAGCACAAGACAAGAAGAAAATCAAAATGCATATAGGAGATGTAGTCAAATCATTTAAGTACCAAAACAAAGATTGCTTTGGTGTCAATCATGAACAAGAACTCTCTAAATTTATAAGGCATTTAGATATTTAGAGTCTACTTCATAGATTGCTGGGGCACTCGAAAGCACTAAACTTTGGTTTGGTGGCACGCCTGTTGATTATCCGGAAGCTACCAGATCAAAAACGCAGAATACACTAGCTTTTTGCCTTAGCATTGCAAGCTTAACAGTCCATATACTCGGAAGCTCATCCAGTAATAATAAGCGAGCGAATTGTGCAAACGACAAGCTTGCATGACGAGGAACAACTGATTTTCCATGATTGTAAAAGGTTTTGAGTAACATTACAGCTGCCTTGAATACAAGGCAGCAAAAAAAAAGCCCACTCTACTCCGGAGTGGGCTTCATTATGATT
>NZ_JBFUHJ010000409.1:0-5132 GCF_056402455.1 Paenibacillus sp. P4_A7
GCATAAAGGTAGAGTTGGCATGTGAAATTAGACCATCCTGTTACGATTAGAAAAATCAAAAATATGATGAAAATGAGCCTAATGAACGGCGTTGGTTATTGAAGGAGTGCAGTAGTATGGGGCTAGTCTTTGACTGTATTTCATACATTCAGCTCTTCTTCAAAAACGCTATATTTGTCCTAGACTGTATTTCATCCAATCTAAACGCCTCGCCTATCAATCCCATTGCATTCATTCGTTCTTATTTCATGTGAAATTCACGTCCATTACGTAGTTTTCAATAAGCTTCTCTTAGCCCGCGTTACAATTCGTTTTGTTTCCTTCGTATTTGAAGCTTCCAACCATGCATGACAGGTCTGAAGCACCCAGTCAGGATTGGTTTTGCTTGCATCATTTAACCAATTGCCCACAGAGTCTTGCACATATTTGATCGGGTCGGATTTTACAGATTCTAGAAGTGAAACAGCAAGAGAGGGGTTCTCTTTTAAAGCGATGATATGCTTAGACCACACGCCATGCGGGCGAGTCGATTCAATGGCAAACCTCCTAATGTTGGCATCCTTATCCATCACCCAATCGTTTAACAGAGCAATGGATTGCATGAGGTGGCTGGAAATCGATTCTCTCACGGCCATCCATGCAATTTCACGCACGCCAAAATGGGTATCAGCAGCAAAAGGACGGATACCTGTCAGTTTAGTTTCTGGAGTCAATCGCTGATCAAGCCCAATGATATAGGCAGCCCAGCAGCGAACGCTGTCTGATTCGTGAGTAGCGAGCGTTTCGAATATTTTGTTTCTCTCTTCATCCGATCTCCGCTCTAGCAAGTTAAGCCACTCCCGAGCAATAGCGGGTATGATTTTCATCATCTTCTTTTCTTTCAAATGATCTAGCCCTGCTTGGAATGAAGCAGACTCGTGCTGTATTCCAAGCTCATCAAGCATATTTTGCAGAAGCAGCGTATGATCGACAGACAGCCATTCTGTCAGATTTAAGCTTTGCAGTTGCCCTTTCTGAAGCAGTTGAATCACTTCATTCGGAATGTCACCAACCTTTTGGGCTCCTTTCCGTTGTGTAATGAAATCAGATAGTGCTGCTGTCTTTTCTTTATCCATGAAATACGTTCTCCTCTATATGATGAATTGTAATTATTTTTACAATACTTATTTAAGAGGAAGAAAGATGTAATGTAGATTACAGCTCATTGTTTGAGAGAAGATCTCGACGGATATAAATCGTTTTTAAACCTGTTTTTATCATTTTTTCTTCCGTAAGCTTTTTCAAAGCTATCGATACGGACTCTCTTGTTGCGCCAACTAAATTAGCGATTTCTTGATGAGATAGAGATAAATCAATCTTACAATATTCATCCGTACATTCACTTCCAAATTGGTTGGATAGCTTTAGAATCGTATGCAAAATTTTATCCTGCAGGTTTCCGAGGGCGAAATTTTGAGCTGAACTGCTCATTGCATTAATGCGGTCACTCATAACTTTAATTAAACTCATCATAAATCGAGGCCGTTGAATCATAAAATCCTCAAATCTATTCTTATTCATCATACAGATGCAGCATTCTTCTAACGCTTCAATATACATATCCCGTGTCCCTAATGAAATGGCATCCATTTCTCCAAAAACATTTCCTTCGCTTAGTATATCTAAAGTGAATTGTTTACCATCCGCGTTTAGCTYATATAAGCGAACCTTCCCTACTTTCACATAATAAAGCGCTTCAGAATAGGTTTCCGGAGTTTGAATAAACGTGTTTTTTGGGAAAATTGTAATCGAAGTTAATTCATCCATTTCTATTAAGTCCTCCATAGAGAGACTATTTAGTAGATTGAATTGTGATAGGTATAAAATGTTATCCATTTTTCCTCCGCATTGTTTCTTTAATGACGCTTTCTAAGCATGATCTTTCAATTGGTATGCTTTGTAGCACACATTAATCGTATCGATTAGGGCAACTGCTCCAATGATGTAAATGAAGCCTTTTGTTGTTTGGTTCCATAAAGAGGATACCCAGACAAAGTCTTCATCACCTTGGATAAGTAAGCCGTGCTCTACCATTTCATTTAAAAATAGTGAATTCCATATGTCTGGATTCGTAAATACGATTAGGCTAACGAGGAATGAGACGATATTAATGATAATAAGGGAGTAGACCAAACTTATTGTCCATTTTTTTGAAATTATTTTTAAACAATCTCTCAATATCCCAAGTGCGATCAAAAGCCAGATCAACGGGAAATATCCGTGAAACACAGCTTCATTAAAGAACGGGATAATAGTTGCCGGTTGACCTTCTTTAATTGAAATAAACCCTAGTAAATGATTGGAGACCGTGAGCAGCATTAAAAACAAAATAGAAAAAATAATTCCCGCGATAGGCTCGCTTGGCTTGATTTGAGCTTTAGAATTGGGAATTGGCTGAAGCATAGACGGCTTCCAATCCTTCTTGGCATCAGGGCGGGGCTTAGGAGTTTTGACGCCCGCATATTCGATGATCCCAAATACGATCGTTACCCAAGCAAATCCTTGAAGAGCAACGCTGAACAATGAACCCAGATAATTAATGAAGGATTCAAGCACTTGTGCTGGATCAAAGAAGAAATCTATAGCGAACACGATAGTAAGTGAGATGATAATGGAAAGGATCACAATTTTCAGGACTGTCAGATATCCATCATAAAATGCGGGACTGATTAGATACCGCTGGTTTCCTCTGTATTTTGCGGCCAAATCACTCGGGTTGCCTAGCTCTATAAGAACCTCTTCAATTGCCGTATCGTAGTCACTGCTTTCATGAAGTCGTTGTTCAAGCATATCCTCGATTAGACCTTGCAGTTCTTTCTCGATATCCGTCCGCTGTTGTTGCGGCAATTTGTGGGTAACAGTATAAATATACCTTTTAATCAGTTCCATCTTTTTCTCCTCCGTTATGAGTAATCAAGCCTTCCACGCTCGTGATCATATTTCTCCACTCTTGACATAGTTGAGCGTACACTTCCTCTCCAAAAGGGCTGAGTGAATAATATTTCCGTGGACGGGTATCGTTCGTATCCCATTCGCTTTGTAGAAGCTCTTGTTTCTCTAGTCTGCGCAGCAGTGGATACAAGGTGCCGGGATCAACTGCAATACCTTTCTCATCGAGTACGGAAACCAATGAATAGCCATACTGTGGCTCAGACAACTGGCTTAATACGCCGATTATAATTGTTCCGCGTCGTAATTCCTGCATTAATCCACTGATTACTTCGTTTGCGTCCTTCATTTTACCAACTCCTGATTGTATTATACTGTATGCCACACACTATTGTGAGTATGATATTAAAAATCTTTTATTACTATTATACTGTTCACGAATTGCCGATTTAAGCTTATAATAGTCAAAACTAGCAAAGGAGATTCTGATATGTATAATAAATTAGATTTAATTAACCATCTTGATCAAGCGGGAATTGATAGGACGGGCACAGTACTCATGCATTCGTCTATGAAAAGCATAGGAGAAATAGAGAGTGGGGCTGACACTGTACTCGATGCCTTGTCTGAGTATATGCGAGAAGGATTGCTTGTTTTGCCGACACATACTTGGTCTTATATCAACGCGGAAAACCCGAGATTTTATGTGGAGTCATCACCTTCTTGTGTAGGTATTTTACCCGAGCTGTTTCGGAAACGAGCAGGTGTACTTCGTTCTTGCCATCCGACTCATTCAGTGGCTGCACTAGGAAAAGATGCTGCTTTATTCGTAGCTGGAGGTGAACGCTTTGATACACCTTGTCATCGGGAATCCGTCTGGGGTAAGCTGCTTGATCGAAAAGCAACCATTCTTTTAGTAGGGGTGGACCTGCGTAGAAATACGTTCATCCATGGTATTGAGGAGTGGGTTGATATTCCGGGAAGATTAACAGACACTCATGAAGAGCTATATACAGTCCTACAAGATGGAACAGAGATGGCTGTGCCGTCTCGCAGACATCACGGTTTGTCATGGTCAGAGCATTTCTGGAAGGTGGAGGTTCTGCTTGAAAAACAAGGAGCGATCTATAAATCCCAATTCGGGGATGCCAATATGTGGGTATGCGATACAGTGAAGCTGACCGATATAATTTCGGGTATGCTGAAGCATAATCCCGATTTATTTTCGGATAATGAACCGTTGATTGAATAGGAGAGAAACGAAGATTATCCCCCCTCATTTAGACCAAATGAAAGCCTGCCGCACCGTGGACGCTATTCCCAGTTGCAGCAGCTTTCACTTGGTCTTTCTTTTCGACCAATTGGAACATCCGGAAGTCCCAATTGAATAGTAGAAGAGGTTATAAAGATAGCATGTGATTATTTATTGTAGAACGGGTTTATCTGAAAAGACGACACTCGGCTCAATTGCTCCATGCAACTCAAATATGATAATTTCATTCGTGCCAATCTTGAGTAATGGGGCAGGAATATACAACGTTTTCTGGGGCCCGCGTTCCCAATATCGGCCTAGATTGAACCCGTTCACATAAACGACTCCTTTTGTCCATCCGGCCATGCTAATAAAGGTGTCCGCTAATTCTTCGATATTCAGTGTCCCTTTATAGAAAACGGGCAGTTCTAAGTTGTTTCCTCTTCGGGCCTCATCATTGTTTATGGAATTATTGAAGACTAGGAATTCGATGTTATCTAGCGGTAGAGTATGAATCTGCCAATCGAATAAAAATTGGTTGCCATATCGAACCCCTTCGGTAATCCCTTTGCAATCCCGTAAAAAAGGGCCGTAATTGGTCCGTCCCATATTCTCGACAAGAATGCTCAGCTTTGCTCCAGGCGCAGGAATTTCCAAGTCAAGTGTTTGCAATTCCGGTCGATCTCGTTCAATAACTCCAATGTATTTATCGTTCAAATAGATGATCGCACGATCGTGCACATCCTGCAGCACCAGACTGGCCTTGCCCCGAGGTCCGGAAACTTGTGTCGTATAAAGGATGAAGCCATAGTCTTGGCCAAGCTTCTCCATTGTCACAGGAAAGGTACTCTGTGTTTGTGTGGCCAGCGTATTTAAGTGATCGAACAAACCGGTCGATTCCGTCATACATACCTTTCCATAGGCTTTTTTCTTAATAGGATCAGGCAGAACA
>NZ_JBFUHJ010000410.1:0-5114 GCF_056402455.1 Paenibacillus sp. P4_A7
GGGTACTTTTGTTGGATTAAGCGACTCACATTCGATCGAAATTGAAACAAAAGACGGCGCAATGCCCCTCCAAGTAACGGATGAGCTACTAGCTGTCGTAAGTGAATTACCGTCCGATTCTAAGGTTACTTTTAAGTACACGGAGAAAGAAATTGAAGCAGGCAGCGATGTAAAGCAAAATTGGCTGGAAAAAATCGAACTAATCAAATAATTTAGTTTGAAGGAGCGAGAGCAAGGATGCGGGTTGCGATAGCGGGCGGTACGGGGTTTATCGGAAGTGCGCTAACTAAGGCTTTACTTCAGAGAAATGACGAGATATGGATTATTTCAAGGAAGAAAGCTAAGGATCCACTGACCGGCAAACTCCATCAAATAACTTGGAGCGAGCTAGATGCCGCTCCGTCTTTACTTGAGGGAATGGATGCCATTATTAATTTAACCGGTGAATCAATTAATCAGCGGTGGACTGCAGCCGCTAAGCAGCGGATTATGGATTCTAGAATCACCGCAGCAGCCCGCATATCCGCTCTTCTTTCCTCATTAAGTCAAAAACCTGCGCTGGTCATTAACGCATCAGGTATTTCCGCATATGGAATGTCTGCAGACGGAATATTTAATGAGACAAGTCCTTCCACAGTTACTGACTTTTTGTCGGAAGTCGTGGAGAAATGGGAGCTCGCAGCTGATACTATACCCGTTGACCGACTTATCAAGCTCCGAGTAGGTGTAGTATTGAATGAAAAAGATGGTGCATTCCCTCTAATGGCTATGCCTTATCGTTTGTTTGGCGGAGGCAAAATCGGCAGTGGCAAGCAGTGGCTTTCTTGGATTCATCTTAAGGATATGGTTGATCTCATCCTATTTTGTCTAGACAATAAACAGATTAATGGTCCCGTTAATGCTTCTGCACCTGATCCCGTTACGAACGACACTTTTGGTCGCGCACTTGGAAAGGCTATGGGAAGACCTCATTGGTTTCCCGTTCCCGCATTCCTTATGCGAACATTATTCGGAGAAATGTCTACTTTATTACTTGACGGACAAAGAGCAATGCCTCAAAAAGCACTCGATCACGGCTTTGCATTCCAGTATCCGACTGTTGAAAGCGCGATGCAGCAACTAGTCGGCCGCAAAGCTTAGAGTCACTCTGACTTCAGCTCATAGGATGGCCCGTTCATGCCTGCTAAATGTATAATGTCACCTTTTGCTAGCGGATATGCCTTATAAGGTATCATAGCTTGACCATTTAGCAGGCTGCCATTCCTAGAACCATAATCCTTCGCTCTATGCTCACCATCTATAAGTTCAATTTCCAAATGTGTACGAGACACGCCATTGGCACTGTCTGCATAGCTCACTTGCTCGCCGGCTCTTCCTATTTTGAAGCTTGCGGCAGTTAATTCAATCCTCATTTCTTCTCCTTCCCAGCTTCGATTTAACCAAGTAGAAGACTGACTTGTTCGTTCTTGTGATTGCTGATGAGACAGAAATACTGTTGCTTCAGCAGGCAGTACATTTTTTTGCTCTATTGGTTTAAATATACGTTTATCCATTTCCGGTTCTTCCAATCCCAATAGGAGCGACGATTCTTTATGCGTAGGAAACTCACTTTTATTGTTCATCTCATTCCAATATTCCAGCTTTCGAAAAGGCAGTGAATTCGGTACAATTGGCTCTTTATCAAATTGCGAATCTACCGAAGATGATCCATTTTTTCTCCATATAAGCATAAAACCTGCAAGGAGCAAGAACGTCACTCCTAAGCTAATGAACAAGCTTTGACGAGTAAGCTCCTCCATATATATAAATTTCCAATTACAAGCAATCGCTATTATTGATACAGCAGATATTATCCATTTTCGCTTCACTGACTGAACATCTTGTTCCTGCTCCTCTGCATAAGGAATATCATCGGAACTTTTCACGTTTGAGTTAGTAGAACTTTGCCACTCAGCCTTAGTTGGAAATAATGGCGGTTCCTGATGTGCTTGTTGTTCTGACTGCAACTCTTGATGAGTGGGACGCAGTTGCTGATGTTTTGTCTCTGGTCGGGCTTCCTTCTGAATATACGGTACTTGATAAACTGTCGTCAGAGTGCCGCTCCCACTTATAAGATCCAGCAGTGTTTCCCGCAGCTCTGCTAACGGCCACTTTTTCCCGTTAACATGCTGTAATATTCGTTTTAAACCTTCTCCATTAATTTGCTGTACATATGAAGTAGACCGCACAATTAGTGACATTAAATCTCCAGCTCCCACCATCTGTACAGCATCATTATCTTTCATTGGGACATAGACGAGTCTAATATCATGCAGCTGTTCTCCAATAAATATAAATTGATCACTGAGCAAGCAGCCTTCCGGCCTAAGCATATAGTTATTGCATTCATTTAATGCATCCACCACCCCTAATAAGAGGCCATAATATTCCTCCATCGTCAGAGGCTGCTGCTGTAAACGGTGTACAAGCATTTTCACATCTGTTAAAGAATAGCGAAAGGTTATTTTTCCATTTAACTCGAACCAATCTATGGGCAGCAAATACGGAATACGTTGAGTTTGCAGCATGTTCAGCTCTATTTCGTCCAATTCGTTACGATAGATGCCCGCCACCCGATCAATCGTCATTTCATGTCCGCGATTCATAACAAAATCAATTCGATAGTTTTCTATTATAATCAACTCTTCCCTTGTGTAGTACGTTAGATTATCATGTACCAAACGGTTACGGCAGCAGGTAGAACCGCCAGCATAAATGGGAACTTTTTGCCCGACTCAGCCCATTGCAGCCACTGTTTCCCCTTCCAGCCTATTGCAGGAATAATAATTGCAATAACTCCAGCAGCAACTTTCTTTCGCAAGGAGCCGTGGACGATAACTAGAAACAGCCCTATCAGACCTGCATATAAAATAGAGTACAGCATCAATTGGAGCACCGTCCCTACACCTACCCAAGCACCAATTGCCCCGAATAACTTTACATCACCCGCTCCAATTCCTTTAGCAAAATAAAGCAGCAGCAGCGGCGCAAAGCCAGCGGCAGTACCCGCTKCTAGCGCAATTAATCCAGAGCTGCCATTCGCAGCTAATTGGTAGATTAAAGCCCCGATAAAGAAACTAAGTGTTAAACGATTAGGTATGATTTGCGATCTGATATCTGTAAAAAAAGCAACGATTAATAATAGCGCAATAGCTGCTATTTGAACGATGTCCATAACTCACTCCTTCCTACTTAAACTGCTTTTCGACATCGTTATTCATTACTACTACTCTTCTTCTCTACAAGAAAATGCTTCGAAACCGAATTTTCCTTATCTCCGGCTTCGGAAGCCGTCAACTGCCATATGCCCGGCGTCGTATTTCCAGAAACATGCCATGTCCATTGCACAAAGCCATCTTTATCAGCTGTTGCTTCTCCCAAATGCTTTGCTTTGCTAGAGCCGCTTTTGTATAAAACATCCATAGAAATAACAGCTCCTGGCGCTGTTTTCACAATAACAGTCGCTTTTCTTCCAGGCCGAATCGGTGATGGCTCTATCGTTATGATTTGCAGCGGAACAGATGCCTCCGCCTCGCTGTCAGAACCGTACCTTGCTGGGGCCGCATCACTAATCCAGACCCTTTCAGCAGCTTGTTCCTTCAAAATAATCGGCTTGCCATAAAAGGGAAGCTTAAGCGGAAACTCATATTCAACCTCTATCACCAAATACGGCTGCTCTTTCTTCTTTAAATCGGGCAATGTTAACAGCTGCAGACTTATCCGAGCAGGGTCTATGATCGCTTCATCAGCAAACTCTCTTATCAATGGCTCGACAACGGCTCGTCCTATTTCAGTTGCCGCCATATTCTCAAGTGGACGAAAGTCTCCGCGCAGTGCTGATGCTATGAGCGTTCCCGTCGGATCAGGCAGCCAATCCGCTGCTTGTGCTGCCACTTCGCTCCATGAAGACAGAGGACTTTTTGTAGGCTGCGGATCTATGTCATTAGGTAGTGGAACTGTAGTTGTTGAATCTATAGATAATGGAAGAGGTGGATTGCTAGCAGCAGCTTGCTGTATGGCCAAATTAACCGGATGAATGTGTGTCGCCATTTGCTTTACGGTTTGTGCTGCAGCCGAATGAAGCGCCATCTGTACCGCACATAAGCGGATAAGCACAACAAATACTAGTAGTACAATTATTATTAGAGGCATAACTAATGCAGCTTCTACTACGATGGAGCCCTGTTCATTCTTATGTCTGCCGCTTTCAGTACGACCAGCCAATCGTTTGCGTCGTCTCATAACGGTTGCCGACAACCTTTCCTTGCAAAAGTCCAAAGTGTCCTAATGTTCGCATCAAACCTGGAACGAACCACAGCTCMATAGAAAAACGAGCCTCACCAGTCACAGCGCTTGGAACAGCAGACAATACGTTCCCGCTATTTTGCTCAATAACGGCAATCATTCGGGCTAGTCTTGAGGCTTCATTAGCTCCATGCATCAATTGAAATAATCGCAAATAATCGATATAGGATAGCTCAACCTTCACATATTTGGATAAGGGAGCAGTGCCTCGCTCTGTAAAAGCAATCAAATCTTCCATCGTTTTTCCCAATCCGTAAATAAGAGCAGCAGATAGAATAAGCAACGGATGACCTAACGATCTGCTCTCTACAAGTCCTTCCATCGTACGAATAGCTAATCGAGCTGCAAAAAGTTCACCATACGCTGCCGCTAAATTGGCTACAGAATTGTGAAAACCATAAATAACATACTCGGCTTCTTGATTATGGAAGGAAATAGCATTAGAAAACTCCTTCGTGTCTCCGGTTTCCACCAAAGAACGAAGCTTTTGGGGAGCAAATGATGTATACCTTTGAATGGCATACTCTCCGAAATAAAGTGAATCTCTAGTTCGCTCAAGCATGTCTGCTAAACCAGTAAACATGTTTCCCATAAGAGCAGTTGAATTCTCTGATGCTGCATATGCATCATTTGGCTCCTCTTTCTTAATCGTTTCCTCAGCAGCATCAGTTTGTTGATTGAAAAGAAGATTGTTTTTATAGTGCGCCCTTACCTGATTAAAAAGCTTCTCTTGCTCATCGGTTTGTTTAACATTTGTCATTCCATTAAGC
>NZ_JBFUHJ010000411.1:0-5070 GCF_056402455.1 Paenibacillus sp. P4_A7
CAATAACCTTGCCGTCAATGTCGACTAGAACAGCCTTCTTTACCTGCGGATGCTTCATGACTTCACGAATAACGCCGCCATCTCCACCGCCTACAACAAGGACATTCTCTGGATTTGGATGCGTGAATAGTACAGGATGGGCAACCATCTCGTGATAAACGAACTCATCCTTCACCGTTGTCATAACCATACCGTCCAGAACAAGCATCGTTCCAAACTCTTCAGTTTCGATCATATCGAGCTGTTGAAAATCCGTTTGTTCGTTGACATAAGTTTTAGTAATCTTCGCCGTAATGCCGAAGCTGTCTGTTTGTTTTTCTGTATACCATAATTCCATGTGTGAATCCCTTCTTTCCTTCAATAGTTCAACCTGTATTATAGTCAAATTAAATCGCTACTACAAGTACGGATTCGCTTGCTTCCCGCAATAAAAAAAATGGGGTTACTGGCATTTTAACATAGAATTGGCTAGAACCTTTCATGTATCGGAATTGGAAAGAAAGCCACACTAATGAGGAAGAAAGGGGTGGCTTTTATGATAAGAAAAATAAACAGCATCAAAATCACAATGGTCGCAGCTTCAAGTTTGCTATTGTTTGCAGCAGGTTGTACGAACACTCCAAATCAGGTAAAGCAGCAAGCTTACCCGTACAACAATAATGGTCCGCAAATGCATAATACCAATCAGAATAAGGATTATGTTGGACACCAAACGCTACACGGTAAAAGCAATGTCGATAACCGTATTGATATTGCCGATAAAGCTGCGGATAAGATCACGAATGTACAGGGTGTTCGACAAGCTAACGTGCTTGTCACCAATAAAAACGCTTATGTTGCTGCCTTTCTCGACAGCAACAATAAGATGTCAAAAACCATTGAAGACCAGATCGCCCAACAAGTAAGAGCAGTCGATCCTACTGTCCAAAACGTTTATGTATCAACAAATCCAGAGTTTGTGGACCGCGTTAACACCTACGTTGAGGATGTAAAGCAAGGCAGACCGGTTGCAGGCTTTATCGAACAATTTAGTGAGATGATTCAAAGAATATTCCCAAGTCCCAAATAGTTAAAGATTGTACATGATAAAACAGGCTGCCGCCGCTCTAATGTTCCGGCAGCCTGTTTTTTGATGAATTCACTGCTTGGATAATAAATATGATAATCTTCCCTATCGCGTGAATAGCAACTTCCTCGTTTTTCCATACTAAGGAAGAGTAAAGTTTCGCGATGAAGGGAGTCTGCTCCATGAAAAAGCCTTCTAATCGGCAGGGCAAGACTAGCCGCAGATATACATTTCCTATAATATCCGAGAGGTTCCTTCCCCATATTTTTAAATTTAAAAAATGGCTGCGCTATTCGGCCGCCGCGCTAATTGTATTCCTTATTGTGTTCACTGGCCTATTGCTTTATTTGCGTACACAAACACTGCCTGTCTCCTCCGTCAGTCAAACATCGCAAATGTTAGATCTGCATGGCAATGTGCTCGATACGTTCCACGCTGGCGAAAACCGCCGTTCTGTTCAGCTAGAAGATGTATCTCACTATGTCATTGACGCTACTTTAGCAATCGAGGATCGCCGTTTCTATGAACACAGTGGCTTTGATATGAAAGGAATCGCACGCGCTGTCAAAGTTAACGTTCAAAGCATGTCTGCAAAGCAGGGCGCTAGCACACTCACTCAGCAGCTTGCGCGGAATTTATATTTATCGCATGAGCGGACCTGGCAGCGAAAGATGAAGGAAGCGATGTATACGGTGCAGCTTGAAATGAACTATTCCAAGGATGAAATTCTTGGCATGTACTTGAACCAAATCTATTATGGTCACGGTTCATATGGAATAGAAGCTGCAGCAATGATGTATTTCAATAAACACGCCTCCGAGTTGACGCTGTCCGAGAGCGCTATGCTGGCTGGCATTCCGAAGGGTCCCAAATACTATTCTCCGTACTTGGATATGAAAAACGCCAAGGATCGGCAGCTTACGATTTTACAGGCTATGCTGGAGGGCGGTTCTATTACGAAAGAGCAAGAAGACGCCGCTTATAAAGAAGTGCTCAACTTCCAAACGTTAGGCTCTGGCCAGCAAGAAGGCTTCGCTCCTTATTTCCGTGACTATATCCGGTATATTGCCGTTGATAAACTCGGAATAAATGAACATTTGCTTAATGAAGGCGGTATTACGATCTATACGACGCTTGATCCTGAGGCGCAGTCAGCCGCCGAGGAAGCGATCCGAAAAGGAGTTCCTGACAGTTCCGAGCAGCAAGCAGCGCTTATCTCCATTGATCCGCGCAACGGCTATATTAAAGCAATGGTCGGCGGACGGAATTATAAGACCAATCAATACAATCGTGTGTTTGCCAATACTAGGCAGCCTGGTTCTTCCTTCAAGCCGATTCTTTATTTGACCGCATTGCAAAGTGGCTTCATGTCACCCGTGTCCCGCTTCAAGAGCGAGCCGACTTTGTTTACTTATGATGATGGACGCAAAACCTACCAGCCGCGAAATTACGGGGATAAATACGTTAACGATTTTATTGACATGCGGCAAGCTATTGCAAGCTCCGATAACATATATGCGGTCAATACCATAATGACCGTAGGCGCAAATAAGGTTATCGATACGGCCAGAAACCTTGGCATTACTAGTCCGATGAAGCCCGTACCTTCTTTAGCTCTTGGAACTTTTCCAGTGAGCCCGTTTGAAATGGCTTCTGCTTTTGGCACATTCGCAAATGGCGGCATCCATGTTGAGCCTGTTGCTATCCTACGGATTGAGGATCGTAGGGGCAACTTATTATATGACGCAAAGCCGCAAGCGAAGCAAGCGATCACTGCTGCTGAAGCCTATGTTATGACCAGCCTGATGGAGAGTGTTTTCGACGTAGGTGGTACAGGCTTCCGTGTATCGTCAACGATTAAGCGGCCCGTCGCAGGAAAGACAGGTACAACAGGAACGGATGCTTGGCTGGTTGGATATACACCAGAGCTTACTACCGCTGTGTGGGTTGGCTACGATAAGGACCGTATGTTAACCGTGGCTGAGGCCTACAGAGCGGCTCCGATCTTTGCCAGCTATACGGAGAAAGCACTGGCTGCTGTACCGCCAAAAATCTTCCCCGTCCCTGAAGGTGTCGTCAATGTATATATTGATCCGACCAGCGGGAAGCTTGCAGCGGGCGATTGCCCGAACAAGAGACTGGAGACATTTCTCAGCGGTACAGAGCCAACAGAGGTATGCGGAGCACCAGCAGCAACCGATGAAAATGGTCAAGGAACGGGAGCTAGCGGCACAGATGCAGCAGGACGTAAATCTTGGTGGGCTGATCTGAAGCGGTGGTGGACAGACTAACGAAGTAAGACCTTCGCACATTTTTGTCTGAATTATGTTGATAAAGTGAATTTTCTTTGAACAAATGGTGAACTTTGTGTTATAGTTATGAAAAGAAAACACTTACATGAGTCGGGAGTGTTCACAATGACAACTAAAACAGCAACTATTAGCCAAGTTCAACCTTCAAAATCAGATGTCAAAGGACTTGTCAAAGCAATGACCGCTATTGCTTGGGGCGTTCTTGCTATCGGCGTATTACTTTGTTTAGTCAACCTAAGCCATTTCAGTGATCAAAATGTCGGACTAATGGTCGGCATCGGGTTTCTAATCGGCAGCGTTCATATTTACGTCATCGGTACCGCTATTGGCCTAGTCCATGCTCGGCTTCAACAAGAGCCTTCAGCTGTGTCAATGGATGATACAATGAAGTATTAAAGTGATGCTGACTGATTGACATCAGCTTGGTGCAATTAAAAAAAACGTACAAACTGCTAACAGTTTGTACGTTTTTTTGTCGCTTTCAAGCACTTTTTGAAGCCGTTTCTTTTCTCTTTCTTCCAATTAAAGATCACTATTTCAAATACGCTTTAATCTTGAGTATTAAATCTTTAGCAGAATACTTGCCATCCACATTCAATCGTGGAAGCTGATTCGCGTTCGAATCCTGCTTAATCATTCCCGGCTGTACGGTATACATAAGGGAGTGACCTGATGCAAGTGCCTGATTGATAAGCGACTGATTATTTCGACCAAACGGAAATGCAAAAGCTATGACCTTATTTCCGACAAATTGTTCAATAAGTGTTTTGGACAGCATTAAATCGTCAGATATACGTTTCTCGAACTGCGCTTTAGTTTCCAACTTCTTATTGATCAGCAGCCTTGAGGTCGTTGCAGCTCCAGTGGCAGTTCCCTTGTCTGTATCTCCATAGTAATGTGAATTGTAGGTATGATTCTGAATATCAATATAGCCGGAGTTGTACATCTCGAGCGCTTGCTGCCAATTGAAATGTGGTGCCCACATTACAGGATGGTCTCTATGCTTAGCTATAGCGAAAATCGTTGCGTATACCTTTTCCTTCACCAATATCGGATAAGCCAGCTTATAATTGCTTTCGTATCCGTCATCTATCGTAATGATAACAGACTTCTCAGGAAGCTTAACTCTTTTATCCCCTTTCAGGAACGCTAGAAGGTCTTGCTGTCGAATCGATACAAAGCCTTCCGCCTTAAGCGCTTGAAGCTGTGCACGAAAGGTGTTCGGATCAACAATAAGACTGTTTAAGTCTTCCTTTTTCTCGGAGAAATGGTGATACATGAGTGCAATAATCTTTGGATTAGCGCTTAATTTATCTGTTATTTGTGGTAGTTCTATATATTTATAAAAAATTGGATTTCGATGCACGTCATAAAAGACCATGACATAAGAGAACTTCTTCGGAGTGGCGTTATCGAGCAGAAGTGCTCCGTTTTTGTCCAATTCATGCGTATAGAGTCGATTCGTTGGCGAGTCATTCTGAGCAGGACTGTTCCCTTCAAGCTTATTTGTCTCAAAAAATTGCTTGTAATCAAAGCTGCCATCCTTTAATTGTTTTACGGCCTGATTATAGGGTAATAGTTGATCATACGACTGCAATGCAATCGATGCATAACCCGCAACCGTTGCAGACAGTTGTTTGCTGTTAATGGAAATATTAAGCGTCCCATAAGCAGGCCTATACACTTCAATGC
>NZ_JBFUHJ010000412.1:0-5068 GCF_056402455.1 Paenibacillus sp. P4_A7
AGGTAATTCCAACGAGCGCCGCCCGAAGTTTTAGGGTTAGGTGTAATGACTTCTACTTTATCTTTAATTAGATCGTCCCAATCTTTAATGCCTTTCGGATTGCCCTTTCGAACAAGGAATACAATGGTAGATGTATATGGCGAGCTGTCATGCTTGAATTTGGACTGCCAATCTGACTTAATCAAACCAGGCTCAACAATAGCGTCTATATCGTAACCAAGTGCGAGCGTTACAACATCGGCTTTCAGACCGTCTATTACGGCACGACCTTGCTTACCAGAACCGCCATGCGATTGCTTGATTGTCACCACTTGGCCTGTTTCTTCCTTCCAGTGCTTGGAGAATGCCTCATTAAATGCTACATATAGCTCACGGGTTGGATCGTAGGATACGTTGAGGAGCTCAACTGGCGGCTTAGGCTCTGCCTTGGCCGGTTCTTCCGTAGTTTGCGCGTTCGTTGCATTTGAAGGTTTATTGGACGGTTTATTTATGGAGTTATTGTTACCGCAAGCTGCGAGTACAAGCGATAAAGTTAAAATGATGACTACGGACCGGATATGAGCAATTTTCTTCATAATTTCATACACCCCTAATTTGTTATAACAGGTCCGCTGAAACACGATTATGCTAATAAAAGTGATAGTTGGTGTCTCTGCGCTAATAGGTGTTGACTCCGGTTATCCGGTAGTTATTTTATTATTCCTACCTGTTTAGTTGGTTATGTGAGAATCTTAACAGCGGACACCATATACTGTCAATAGTTAATTTAAACGGAAGTAATAAGAATCATAAAAAATTTTGATAAAGCGTCTTGAAACGCAAAAAACGCCCCATTATGGGGCGTTTCGTTTATTCGTATATTAACGTTCTCTGTTACTTACGTCCGCGTTTATTTTCACCAGTAACCATGACAACCTCAACGTAAGGACGGATGCGATCCATGATCCGTTGGCCTTTGTGAAGCTCATCACCATCCTTGCTCGTGAAGCTGAAGTGCTTCTCTAGTGCTTCCAGCTCATAATTGGATGTATAGAAGGTCGGCTTGCGCTGCATGCGGTAATTGAGTATAGCGCCCAGCACATGATCACGTACCCAAGGGTTTAAGTTTTCTGCCCCCATATCATCAAAGATGAGCAAATCGGTCTCCTTCATCATCTCGACCGTTTCCTTCAGCTTTCCAGGTTCATGCATAAGAGTCTTCAAATCCTCAACGAAATCAGGCATATAGACGATGACGCCAGAATATCCGGCCTTCGCCAACTCATGAAGTAAATAACACATTAAAAACGTCTTGCCCGTTCCAAAACGTCCCGCTAAGTATAGCCCCTCCTGCTGGAGCCCTTCTTCTTTCGTTCGGTCGATGTAGCGCAGCACTTGACCAACCGCCTTCGCGCGCTCTAAATCATTCGTCAAAATCTCATCAGATGAGTAACCGCGCTGCAAAGCAGTCTCATCTACGTAAAAGCTGCGTATACGGCTTCGTATGTGATCCTCATTCTGACGAGAGATAAACTTCTTGCACGCCACCTTGCGGTCATAGAGCTGAGTATACCCATTTACTGTCTCGGAGTGCAGCAAAGTATAATGCCCTTCAAAATCATTAGGACACTTATCAAGCCCAGGACAATTTGAACAGTTGCGATACTCCGTTACATATTGATACACACGATTCAAATTAAGACGAATGACTTGTTCATCAAGCTCCGGGTATTTCATCAGCAGCTTCTCTACAAGCGGTTCTGCGAGCAGCTCTGCCATTTTCTGCTCCGCTTGTTCGGTTATGGCTTGTCCTGTAGGCCATGCCTTCAGCAAATCGCCCATTGATTCCATCGTCTGCTCACCCGCCTCTATAATTAATCGTCCACTTTATATGTCAGCTTCAGCTATAATAGCCTTCATCATTTGCCGTCTAATTTACGTGCCAACTTGCGCAGTTCTTCCATTTCATCAGCCGATACCACAGCAGCTGGTTGTCCGTCTTGTACGATCGGAATGGATGGCTTGCGTGACGTTCCTCGGCTATTACCACCGCGCCCTCCGCCTTTGGCTCCATTATAAGCTCCATTCGATCCGCCAAAGCTTGCTGCTTCCTTGCGGCGCTCTTTATCGAGCTCGACCTGTGCTTGCTCTCGCACATACTGGACTGCCTTCTCGAAATTATCAATCTGCTTCACAAGCATGTTAGATGCAACAGCATCAAGGAAGGTTTTCGTAACACGTTGTGCGTCATTCGCTCCAATTACATAATGAATAAGGACGTTAATAACCGGACCATTAAGTTTATAATTCAAATCTATCCGCTCAAACACACGTTCGATCCAATCTGGAACTGCGCCTGGGAAAAAACGTTGCAAAAACCGGGTATGAGGCTCATTGCGCATGAGCATATTGTATTGTTGAATATCGCATCGACCTAGCAGTTGATTCGGTACCTGTAAATAATCTTGTTCCTGTACTTCAAACTCTTCAGTCAACTCATCCGAATCAACCGGCTCGCTTGATACGACTTGAGTACGGGCAAGCGTCCGCTGCCTGTCTCCTTCTCGCTTCTTATCTTGACGATAGAACTGATTGGCTCTCAGTTGCAGTTCATCAATATTAAGCTCTCCGTTATCACTGAAAATACCATCCTCATCAAGCAGACGACATATATCGGCTACTGTTAAGTTATATTTATAAGCAACATAGTTAACCTGTGCAAGCTGTTCTTCATCGCCGCGCAGACGCTCTACATATCGACGATTCGCCGAATTTCTAGGAAACCGCAGTATAATTTCTCCATACGGAATTGCTGCAGTAGCTAAAGCAGGACGGGCAACCGCTTGCCTTGAAGGTGCAACCTCAGTAAGTGCTTGCTCCAACTCGTTATCGACAGATTGCATGTTCAGTTTAAACAGCTCATAAAACGGCATCGATATATTTTCCTTCGTCAGCTGCGCATCTGCCAGCTCATCCGGTTCATTCGCACCAAACGATTCACGAAGCGAAATAACTGCGTATTTGCCTACTTTATCTCTAAGAAGCATCGTCAAATGCATGTTTCGAAAAAACTCTGAAGGCGACATCGGCTGCGCCAATTCATATTCATATATAACGTCCGCATTTTCCTGCATGCCTAGCCTCGACGTCTGCAGCAAACCAACCGCTTCGAGCTTAGATGCTTGTTCCACCAAATGCTTACGACTCCGCTCATTCATTTCAAGCCCTAAACCGAGAAACAACTTTCGCTGCGGCTCTAAAGAGGAATAACCAGAGCAACCCTCTGCAATTCCATGATATAGCTGTTGATAGAACGCTACTGCAAATGCGCCAATCATCGGCTGATAGATAAGAGRTAACATTTTATAATCAAGACTGCTTAATGAAAAATCACGAAAAATATAATAACGATGATGTTCCGTGAACTGMAATATATTACTAATGCGCATTACAACGACTCCATCCCATACTTCTTTCTATCCTACCATTTTAACATAAAAACCGTTCGCTAGGACGAGTCTGGAAATAGAAAAATCCCCCGATTGGGGGATTTTAATTTAAAACATTTTGTATCCGCCTTTACGAAGCGCTTGAATGGTCCAGCCGCTTACCCATGCTCCAATCAACGCTCCAATTACAGGTATGTAATCAAATATTGTATAATGAGCAAAATTGGAAATGGCCGGCGTCGCCTGATCATCCCATGGAGCCCATATGCCGAGCGGGATTAATGAAATAACAAATAAATAAATCGGAAACCAAGTTGTTTTTAATAGCATATTTAAAATAAAGCCAATACCAAACATCATAACAAAAAACAACACGGTTGCAATTATTAATTGAAGCATTCAAACTTCCCCTTTCAGACTCTCGATTCTTAGTTTAATTAATGATAATAAGGAAGTCAATTACATAGTGTAAATGTCACAAGACCGTCATTTGCTCTGCTCAGCTCGATTACGATACAATGGTTGCAACATCATTAAAGAGCTTGAAGGGAGTATTATAAATATGAGTGAAGCAGCACAAACATTAGAAGGCTGGTACGCCTTGCATGATTTCCGCAGCATGGATTGGACAGCATGGCGATTAGCCGATGAGAACGAACGTTCAAGAGCGCTCGATGAGCTCCAAACATTTATACAGCAATGGTCTTTACAAGAGGAGAATAAGCAAGGCAGCACCGCAACCTATTCAATTATCGGCCAAAAGGCAGATTTCGTGTTCATGCATTTGCGTGAAACGCTGGAAGAGCTGAATGCGATCGAAACGGCATTCAACAAAACGTCCTTCGCCAGCTTTACATACCCTGTATATTCCTACGTAAGTATCGTAGAGCTAAGCAACTATATGGCACAGCCTGGCAGCGATCCGATGCAAAACCCAGATATTATCGCTAGACTAAAGCCGACTTTACCGAAAGCCAATCATATCTGCTTCTACCCTATGAATAAGCGCCGCGATGGCAACGATAATTGGTACATGCTTGCTATGGACGATCGTAAGACATTGATGCGCAGTCACGGCATGATCGGCCGTCAATATGCAGGTAAAGTAAAACAAATCATTACGGGTTCTGTTGGCTTCGATAATTGGGAGTGGGGTGTCACATTATTTGCTGACGATGCCCTGCAATTCAAAAAGCTTATTTATGAAATGCGCTTCGATGAGGTTAGCGCTCGTTATGCGGACTTCGGCGAATTTTATGTCGGCAACTTGCTAAACAGCGATAAATTTGCTGAGTTGCTGAGCATTTAACAGCATTAAACTATACGGTTACGAGAATGAAGAGCGTCCCTTACCGGGCGTTCTTCTTTTTTTAATAGGATAGCCAAAGTTTATTTAAGCAAATCAACATCCAAGCGTAAACGGCTGKCGCCGTCCTTGGCGGCATAAACGTTCGTTTCGCGCAGATAGATAAGCACATTTATAAGTGGAAACTTATAAATTCTTATTTATAAAAAAAGACTTCCGCTAGGCAACCGGTTACGTTGCTAAGCGAAAGCCCTTTTTGATATTACATCATATTATAGCTATCTAAGCATCAACGTCATCGTCATCATCATCATCATCGATCTCTGCTAAACTG
>NZ_JBFUHJ010000413.1:0-5068 GCF_056402455.1 Paenibacillus sp. P4_A7
CGTTGTTTATTCCCCAAGTTTGGTACACATCCGGCATATCTCCAGAGGCAAACTTCAATTTTAACTGAGCCGCATATTGACCATGGGGCAAGAAGGCTATGTCTATATTCGTGTTGGTTTGTTCAGCCAAGTACTTAATCGTCGGTATGTCCATTGCATTGGTGCTAGGTATCGGCTGATTGTTGTCTGAAATAAACAGCTTGATCTTGGCAGGTTCCTCCTTTTTCGGAGATGGGCTTTGTGCAACTTCGGTTGATTTGGATGATGGAGCTGATGCTTCACCAGGGTTACCTGCCGACGAGCATCCAGAAATTACTAAAATGATTATTAATGCAGAGGCTAGACTTTTCCACTTTTTATTCAATATAAACACCCTTTCAAAATGTAGTATATATGAAGGCTTGCGCCTAGCATAACGACACGACAACTATTCTTTGACTGAACCTAGCAACGCACCTTTAATAAAGTGTCTTTGAAGAAACGGGTACACAAGCATGATAGGAATGGAGGAAATAACAACCGTTGCCATTTGAATCGTTTGCGGTGTAACAAGCATATCCGTAGGCGGCGCTATCGTATCTTGGCTGTTCCCTTGCGAGATTAACGCATAAAGGTACATTTGTAAGGTGCGAAGCTTGAGATCCGTAATATACAATAATGGCGCGAAATAATTATTCCAATGTCCTACTGAATAGAACAACAGCAGTGTTACTATAATCGGCAGCGACAAAGGCAACATGATGCGCCATACAATCCCGTATTCAGACACTCCATCAATCCTGGCTGCCTCAATCAGATCTTCTGGAACAGACCGAAAAAAAGTGATGCAAAGAAAAAGGTTGAAAGCGCCAATTGCACTCGGGATAATAAGTGCCCAGAGCGTATTCAGCAAACCTAGCGCTTTCACGACTAGATACGTTGGAATGAGAGGCGCTTGAAATATCATTGTGAAAATAATGAACAGCAGAACAAATTTCCGCCCCTTCAAGTATGTCCTTGTTAGTGGATATGCTGTATAAATAGTCATTGCAAGATTTAGCAAAGTGCCGCTAACGACGACGATCAAAGTTACACCAAATGATCTCAAATAAATCGGATTTTTGATGACATGCTCATAGTTTTGAAGAGTGAAGCCACTTGGCCAGATTGTTACCCTAGATAAATCTATGATGTTGGCCGAGCTTAAAGAGCCCGCAATGATATGAAGCATTGGCAATAATACAATCGCACACAGAAGCAATAAAAAGGTAATATTGAAATAATCAAACGTATACTCTCCCCAGGATTTTTTGATTTTCATACTAGCTTAGCCCCCTGTTCTTACTAATATAAAGATTCTCCGGTTGTCGCCCTACTCGTATGATTAGCAATAACTAGCAGCAACAAGCCGATTATGGATTTGAATAGGCCAATTGCTGTAGTCAAGCTATACTGTCCATTCAATATGCCTGCACGATAAGCGAAGGTATCGAGAACATCACCCGTTTCATAAGTAAGCGGATTCAAGAAAACATAAATTTGTTCAAAGCCCAAATCCAACACATAGCCTATTTTCAATAACAGCAAGATCATAACCGCGGGAAGAAGCCCAGGGATAGTAACATGCACGAACTGCTTCCAGCGTCCCGCCCCGTCGATCTTCGCCGCTTCATACAAAGAAGGACTAATTCCTGACAATGCAGCTAGAAAAATAATAGAGTTCCACCCCATCTCCTTCCATATACCAGACGATACAATTATGGTGCGGAAATAGCTTGGTGTTTGAAGAAAAGGTATGGACTCCCCCCCGGACTGCATGATTAGATGATTGATCATCCCTATTTGTTGCGACAACAAGCCGTAGGCTAATCCGAAAATAATGGTCCATGATAAGAAATGCGGCAAGTACACAATCGTTTGCACCCATCTCTTTAATCGAAATTGACTAAGCTCATTCAACAAGCACGCCAAAATAATTGGGGCGGGAAAGGCGAATACGATCTGATAGAAACTAATAATTAATGTATTGCTGAACAGCCTGACAAATTGCGGATACGAAAATAACTGATGAAACCATTTGAACCCCACCCAATCACTATCGAGGAAGCCTTTAAATATATTAAAATCTTGAAAAGCAATAACAGAACCCAACATGGGAACATACTTAAATATGATGAAATACAGCACTCCCGGGATCAACATTATGTACAAGGCCCGGTGCTTCAATATATAGGATAAAACTGGTCTCGTCATCGAAACGCTAGTCGGACTTTGTCCCCCTTGTTGAGTATTGTTCATTTGGTTCTCCATTCAGTTGCCTCCTCTATCTCGCTACGGTATCTATGTTCATTAGTATAGAGTCTCGTCAGCCGCGATTCTATTGTATAGAACTCCGATTTATATGGATGATATTCAGAATATAAAAAAAACTGTCCTAGAAAGTCTATTTAGACCTTTCAGGACAGCCCTGTTTCCCATTCATCGACTAATTCTTTTCTTATAGTCCATCGGACTTAACCCGTAATGCTTCTTAAAGTTCAATCCGAAATAAATGACATCATCATACCCAACTTGCGTGGCAATTTCRTAGCTCTTGAGCGAGGTGTTCAACAATAATTCTCTCGCCTGCTGCATCCTCACTAACATAATATAGTTGCCTATTGTCGTATTCGTCTCTTGCTTAAAAACTCCGCACATATAATTTTTGCTGATTGCGACATAATCTGCTACCTCCTGCAAAGTAAACTTTTTAGCGTAATGACTCTGAATATAGGCCTTAATATCATTCACTAGCTTTAAGCTCTGCTTGTCGCGTACTACGGCCATCTCCCCGATCAGAAAATAAGCTCCTTCCTCCAATCTTCTGATCGCACAAAGTCTGTAATAGCTCCTGAGCTTGTTATTAGGCAATAATTTCTCCCCGAGCTCAGTATCCTTCCCTTCATCAATATCAAGATCCGAATCGATCTTATCCATCTTTAATTGTTCCAATACCATATTCAACCAAGTCATAGACAGGGCGTTAAGCAATTCATATCGATCGCCAATCCACTCCTCAATCAATTCGAGTGTATCTACTATAAGAATCGGCAATGTGTTCATATTGCGTGTTTTGATTTGCTCCAGCCATCTTTCCAGCCATTGGCGATGATAGGGACTTTTCTTAATAAATACATGCTCGACAGCTTGACTTCTCGACCGCTTCAGCTTCAAGGCCGCTTTCTGTAAGGCATCATGAAGGATGTTTACATCTACAGGTTTCAGAATATAGTCTACCGCTTCCAAAAGAATACTCTGCTTTGCATACTCGAATTCGTCATAGCTTGAGACTACGATAGAAACCATCCACGGATACCGTTCGTTGATCGTCCTAATCAATTCCAAACCGTTTTTTCGCGGCATTCTTACATCCGTTATGCACAGATCCGCATAATAAGAGTCTAACCACTCTAGTGCTGCTACCCCATTGGCGGCCTCTCCTGAAACCATTAGCAAATCGCTCGATTCTTCTACCCATTTGCTAATGCTAGTGCGAATAATTGAAGCATCATCAACTACTAACACTCGAATCATAAAATTTCACCTTCCTTTTTAACCCTGTTATATGGAAACACAATCTGAACTTTTGCTCCATCGTATTTAATATCATTTTCAATGAACACCCCGCTATTTGAATCAGGGTAATACATCCTCAACCGATAATGGACATTCAATAGACCGACTCGGGATAGTTGTTTGTACTTGTATTCCGGTTTTTCGGCTGTAAGCAGGTTATTTAATTCACTTAACTTCTCTTCTGCGAATCCGCCGCCATTATCCAATATTTGAACGTTAATATATCCGTCCTCCCTAATAGTTGCGGACAATTTCAAAAATAATGACTCCCCAGATTGTTCTAACCCATGCTTAATGCTATTCTCCACTAATGGCTGTATGATCGCCTTTAAGCAAGATGCGTCTGCACATTCATCTGAGATATTATAATCGAGGTTCACAGCATCCCCATACAATACTTTAATAATATGGATGTAGTCATTCAAATGATTAATCTCATCCGTCAATGATACAGTCATTTCCCGATAATTTGATGTATATCGGAGCATATTGGATAGAGCAATTGTCGTCTTTCCTATTTCCGGTTGATTAGCTAAATTGGCCATGGCATTAATTGATTCTAGAGCATTGTAGAGAAAATGAGCGTGGATTTGCGATTGTAATGCAGACATGGTGGCCTCCTGCTGCAATAATCTGGATTCAGTCAATTGAAAGATGGATGCTTCGAGGCTTTCCAGCATATTGTTGTAATTCCTCGATAAAACAGCAATCTCATCTTGCCCCTTTATCTCAACGCGAACTTTGAAATCCCCTAATTCCGTACGCTTCATTGTTGCACGCAGCCGTTGCAAACGTTTGGTAATTGAGGATGACACAGCAACAACGAGTAGGATGGATGCGATTAAGCTCATTAATGTAATGACGATCATAATATTTTTCACTCTATATATACTTCGGGCTACATCCTTATAAGGTACGATAACCAACGTTTTCCATTCCGTGTGAGGAATCGTTTCATAAATTACCATTTCATTAGTAGCATCATAGAAGAAGGATCCGCTCTGTGCATTGCTTATTTGCCGAACTAGCTCCTGATCTAACTGCTGGGCTACCTCGTTCATATCCGGATGTGCTACGATCTGTCCATTTTGATCAATAATAATTCCTATTCCTTGCTCCCCTAAATGAATCTTCTCTAAAATTTCTAACGTGTTAGCGAGTGATACATCCATCTTTAAGTAGCCTTGGATACTATTAATCTGAAATTCTTTAATCAACGACATGACCGGAATGGTTCGAGACCTGCCTTCTCTTTCAATATAATTTTCACTCTGTTTAACAAAACGGTGGATTCCCTCGTTAAAAGTAATATCCTTCAGCCAAGCTTCATTTTTCATAGAATAATCTAAACGCAAATAGAGATCGCTTGTAGGGTTCAGGTAGCGATTCTCAAAACCCGATTTATTATACAAGGTGATCGACAAAATCTCAGGATGTTCTTTCGCGAATGGATTAAAATAACGCTCTGTCATCT
>NZ_JBFUHJ010000414.1:0-5038 GCF_056402455.1 Paenibacillus sp. P4_A7
ATCCTATACTTCAAAAAGCAGCTGATGCTTATGAAAAAGTGTACGGTACTCGCGCTTTATTTACGAAGGATGGCGGATCGATTCCAATTGTTGAAACATTCTCCCGCGTATTAGGCGCTCCAGTCGTCATGATGGGCTTCGGACTCCCAGACGAAAATCTACATGCTCCTAATGAGCATTTCAACCTTGAGAACTTCGACAAGGGACTGTTAACGATTGTTGAATTTTTGAAACAGCTTTAAGCAAGCAAAGGCAGCTGAGCCCTCATTATTTGAGATGCTCAGCTGCCTTTTTTTCATAATTCTCCATTCTAAAACTGGCCTATATCCGTAGAACTTTAAAAAGATGGTTTAGAATCCAATATCATCCCAAACGTACCACTGCCACGGCTGTTTGAAGTGAAACCGAAGTTGCTCTTATCACAATGTCTCCTTGTTCCTTGTTAGCCTGAACAATCGCTAAACAATGTCCGTTGAACGCACGTCTACGATTGGCTTTATCAGGTTCAAGGCTGCTTGGATCACCGTTTCCAACGCCGATAATTTTACCGGGACCTTCGATTGTAAAAATAATCTCATTATCAGCAGTAGGAACAATTTCACCAGAAGAATCCAGTATGGATACTTTAATCATCGCTATATCCGTACAATTAGCTTTCATTTCCGTTTTATCCGACTCTATACGAATACTAACGGGAGCGCCTGTGGTGGTTATAACCTCTCGCACGATTTCTTTACCGGCTATTTTCCCTATCGCCGTCAGTTGACCGGGAACGTAGCCGACCCTCCACTCATTTCGTGAATTTCGATCAACGCTTTTCTCACCCAGACTATTACCATTAATCACCAACTCCACAGTCTCGCAATTGCTATACGCCCATACATCAATCTCTTCACCAATTTTGTCTGGCCAGTTCCAGTGAGGCAGAATGTGCACCATCGGCTCTTCCGTCCAAGCTGCTTTATAGAAATAATAAGCATCCTTTGGAAATCCGCAGCTATCCATAATTCCGAAATGAGATCCGATGCAGGGCCATTGATAAGGCGTCGGCTCTCCTCTGTAATCAAAACCAGTCCATACGAATATGCCCGTCAAATGAGGATGATTCACCACATCCTGCCACGATTTCTCGTGCGAGCATGACCACTCCGGAATCTGATCTCCATAGGATGAACAGTATCCTTTAACATCATCATTCTCATAGATTCCACGTGTAGTCGTACAGCTCGTACTCTCGCTTCCAAGCATGATCCGATCTGGAAACTGTTCATGGTCGACAATATATTGATCTTCTCGTTGGCCATAGTTATATCCGGTTATATCTACGGATAGACTATATCCTCCGTCATTCCACCCGTGATTCATACAGGAAATCGTAGGGCGAGTAGGATCGATGGCATGCGTAATTCGTGACAGCGTATCAAGCATTCTCGCTCCCATAATCGTTCCTTCTAATATTTCCTCGTTCTCCATGCTCCACAAAATGATTGATGGGTGATTCCGATCTCTATAAAGTATCTCTTTCAGGTCTGCGATCCCGTCTGGGGATACATCGAGCTTCCTGTTCTCGTCTACAACGAGCATACCCATTCGATCGCACAGATCTAAAAGCTCAGGTGAGGGAGCATGATGAGCGCATCTGTATGCATTGCATCCCATACTTTTGAGAAGTTTGATTTTATGTTCAGTGACTTGATCAGGCAGTGCGACTCCTACACCAGCGAAATCCTGATGATTGCAAGTTCCTTTGATCAAATACCGTTCACCATTTAGATAAAATCCATCCGTGGTAAACTCTATTGTTCGCACACCTAACGGAGTTCTGTAAACATCCCTTACATTTTGCTCATCGGTGGCATCATAAATTTCCGTAATCACTTCATAAAGATAAGGATGCTCAGGCGACCATAACATGGGCTCCGTTAAATACATTACAGTTTCAATATCTGCTTGACTATCTGCTTGAATGATAATAATTTCCGAGCTGGAAGCGACCACTTGCCCTGAAGCATTCTCAATTATCGTTTTGATCAAACTGTTCACTACATGAGGCTGTTCGTTATGTACGTTTGTCGATACATTAACTTTAGCCTCATTTTTGTCTACCATTGGCGTGGTTACATACGTTCCGTGTCTTCCTACGTGAAGTCTTTCCGTCTTATTCAACCAGACGTGACGATAAATACCGCACCCTTCATACCACCAGCCTTCATAATCACTGGCATCTACCTTGACGAAAATGACATTTTTCCCCTCAGCACCGTAACGCGCAATATCGGTAATATCATAGCAAAAGCCCGTATATCCGCTTGGATGAGTTCCAAGCAAGTGCCCGTTAACCCATACGGTAGAGTTTCGCATAACTCCATCGAACTCGATTGATAATTTCTTTCCAAGATCCTCCGTAGGAATCTCGAAAACTTTACGATAGCACCCAATGCCAACTGGGAGATAACCATGGTTTTTATGATGTTTAACTTTATTCCCATCGTTTACATAGTTCCCTTCCACACACCAGTCATGCGGAAGAGTGACTGGCTTCCAATCCCGCTCTTTCATGACAGCCGCTTCTCTTTCGTCAAAGAAAGCAATCTTCAGCCATTCTCCTTGTTCTATATCCTCACAGTCAGTCAATCCCCCTGTCATTCCTGCTTTTACAGCATGCATAACAGGGATATCGCCTAAATGGAACATCCAGTCGGAGTCGAAGTTTTGTACCGTTCTTGGAATTGTATTCATCGTTGTCCCTCGCTTCTCATTCTTCAATTCATTGGTTTACAATCAATTAACCCTTAGTGCAGGCAAGCATGAATAACAATGCTTGCCTGCTAACTATGGGTTAAATAGCATACGTTATACTCTTATTTCTTCAACAACTGATAGATCGTCTGAGCCATCTGCGCCCGGTTCGTTTTGTCCGCCGGAGAGAGTTCTGTACCGCTGCCCTGCGTAATACCCGCATTTACAAACAGCGTCATAGCCTCTTTCGCCCATGGTGCGATCTGATCTGCGTCCCTGAAGTCTGTCAGATCCAGATCCTGCCCATCTTTAGCTGATGGCAGTTGGTCCAACACTTTTAATGTGTTGTACAAGAGTGTGTTCATCTCTTGATTAGTAAGATTCTTGTTAGGTGCAAACCTGTTATTGCCTATGCCATTGGATATGCCGAGCCGCTTGGCTGCTGCAAGATAGCCTGTATAATAGGACTTTCCTGCATCTGCAAAATTATTTTGAGCATCGTGATCAGGGCTGATACCATAGGCTCTCATCACCATCACAATAAACTGCGCCCTGGTTAACTTCGCATTCGGACTGAAATTACCGTTGCCTGTCCCTGTGGTGATACCCCTTGCTGCGATAAAGCTTACAGCAGAGCTATAAGGCGCAGAATCGGGCACGTCCTTGAAGCTGACTTTGTTGTAACCTACTGCAAAATTCGATAAGGAAGAAATCTTAAAGTTCATCGTATCCGTTGCAGGGTTATATACGCCGTTGCTTACGATTTCAAGTTGATCTTTGGCATCTATGGCGTATATAACCACAGCATTCGGATCCTCACCTGCTTTCAGTGTGTACGGTACAGATACCGATAACCTTCCGTTAAACTGCGATAGGGTTTTGTCGCCACTGGTCGCACTGAAGTTGAACACCGGTCTGTCGCCCACTGTTTGCGAGACTGTTAGCTTTACTCCACCTTCCGCCTGTGTGGACATGCCGGAGATCGACTGACCATCTAAGGTGATGGAAGCAAACGGAGTTGTTATCGTAAGTTCATCAATTTTGCTTTCTGTCGCCAAAAGCAATGCGGCTTCCGGAATGTTGATCTCTACTGACGAGGTATCCGCCGGTGCGGTTACTTTAATTTTTAATTCAATTTTTGCGTCTCCGCCCTGCTTCGCAGCTTCTGCTGCTGCCTTATTGATGGCATCTTCTACCTGTTTTTTGGATACAGCAGCTGTCGCCTTCCCGTTATTGCTTGAAGAAGCCTTAACCGTTGTTGTACCGGTTACTGTATCTCCTTTTACTGTGATTTCAGTTACCGGTGTAGGTTCCGGCGTTGGTGTTGGCGTCGGTGTCGGCGTTGTTGGCGTCGATCCTGCTTTTACAGTTACGCTGATGCTTGTTTTCAAGGCTACGCTGTTTGGATTTGCCACCCCTGCAGGCAACGTTGCCGTTCCAGCTATATTGAAGGTCTGTGCTGTCTTTTCCGCCGGATTATAGCTTGAAGCATCTACATCCCATGTCACACTAGCATTCACATTGCCGGCATCGGTAACCAGTTCTACTGTAGCAGGCAATCCAAGAGCTTCTGCCGTCTTGGCTGTTCCATTGGCCACTCCTGTAATTGGTGCTGGTGTTGTTATGCTCACAAGCGTCTTATCCTGAGCCGCTGGATCTAAGACAACAACATGCTGCAATATTGTAGCATTACGTCCGATAACATGAGCTTCAGCTATAAATGTTCCTGCCTTTGAATATAAAGAAGGATCAAGTTCAACAAAAGTAATCGGTAATGCCGTACTTCCGGGCTGACCATCTACTATCGTTTGCGCCGAAACTGATGTTGGTAATACAGGCGCTTCCTTAATCAATGTTGATATAGGCGATAATGAGTCTATTAATGTTACACCGTTAATATGGACTAGGCTGCTCACTTTGCTGTACATGCCCACCAACGAGCCATTAACAGTGTATGTTCCCGGAGTATTCAGAACTTCATTGTTCATCATATCCCACTTAACAGCAATTTGTTGCTTATGGCTGCCATCAAATGTCACATCAACCGTTGCCGGAAGTGTTGGTGATGTGCCGACCGTTGTTGATACCGGTGAAAAGTTGCCTATTGTTGCAGTTGTGTAGGCCTTGTAAATACCAACAGTATAGTTAGTCGTTGCGCCCACTTCCGATGTCTGAGCGATTGTGAGCGTATTTGGACCGAATATTAACGGCAGAGTTTGCGGCGTTATCGTATCCTCGAAATTGCTCGTAATATCTGTGCCGTTCAGCAAAATGGAGAATGTTGCGCCATGTTCTGAAG
>NZ_JBFUHJ010000415.1:0-5026 GCF_056402455.1 Paenibacillus sp. P4_A7
CAATAGATGTCATGCTCCGTAAGACTTTCACCATGATCGCCAAATAGAATCATGAGTGTATCTTCTTGAATACCAAGCTTCTCCAAATGATCATCCAAATCCTTCAACCTGTCGTCCAAATATTTTATTTCCGCATCATAAAGGGAATCGATATATTGGCTATCTGTAATCGGTCCAACTAAATCATAATGATGGTGCTTAAAGAAAGGATAAGCTAGGTGATTATAAGCCCCTTCCATGCTTTTGTTAGCTGGATCATAGGGATCGCGGCCGGATTCATAGAAATCAGAAATGGAAGAGGACGGCGGCAAATAAGGCGTGTGTGCGTCCCAGTAATGTAAAAAAAGAAAAAAGTTCTCATCCTTATGCTGCTCAATCCAGGGTATCGCCAAATCGTTAACGGTTTTTCCATCGATCCAGCGATTGCCGCCTACACTATTCATATAGTAACGGTACCCTCTTACAAACCATTCTTTTAGCTGGTACATATTATCCACTGCCGCGGTCGTAAATCCTGCAGAACGAAGAATGGTCGGCAGCCATTCTATAGATTTAGGCAGATGCGCCAGATCCGAGCCATGCGATACGACGCCTGTCGTGAGGCCGATCTTCCCAGTAAATATACCGGTATGAGCCACCTCAGTAGGAATATCCGCGGCGTATGCGCGTTCAAATAACACGCCCTGTTCAGCGATACTGTCAAGATATGGACTAGTCGGTTTGGTATAGCCGTATCCACTTAATCGGGAGGCTCGCAGTGTATCCAGTGAAATTAGAATAATTTTCATATGGTTCTGTTATCCTCCTAAGGAGCAGCGTTCAAAACTCTACGTTTGTTGTTCAGCCAAGTTTCGATAATCCCGCTATTTTCTTCAATGGAATATGAGGATGTACATATCGTAATATCGGGACTTTCCGGCTCATCGAATGGATCGGATATCCCTGTAAAATACTTCAGCTCACCGCTGCGGGCTTTTGCATACAGCCCTTTCACATCACGCCGCTCACATTCACTGAGCGAACACTTTACATATACCTCAACATATCCAGGAAGCTCGCTGCGGTTGAACTCCCTCATCTCACTATAAGGCGTTATAGCAGATACTATAACATCCACACCATTACGTGCCAACAGCTTAGATACATAAGCGATTCGCCGAATATTCTCGAACCGTTCTTCCCTGCTAAAGCCCAGCCCTTTACAAATAGTTTGACGAAGCTCATCACCATCCAGTATCTCGACCCGGCGACCCTGCTGTACTAGCTTCGAAGCAACATGTCGTGCCGTAGTCGTCTTCCCGGCTCCCGATAAACCAATAAACCATAATACGGATCCTTGTTGTGTATTCATGTATGCATACCTCCTATGAGTCAAAGTGCAGATGTAACCTCTATTGGGACCCCGCCATTCTGATGTGATCTTATGGCAGCTTCAATGACCTCCTGTGCCGCCAATGCATCGAAACCCGATGCTTCGATTTCATTAGGTGCGGCTCCCGCCTTGATCTGTGAGATAAAACGGTTGATTCGCTGTTTAAAGGTGTCATCGAATCCCTGCATTCCGCCGAACAATGGATTCCGAATAACCGTTATTTCATCGGTTTGGTGAGGATAGTAGGTCATACTCTCGTATAAATTATCAATGACAATCCGACCTTCATGACCTGCCACCTCACAGTTCTCGATAGGGTGACGCATCGACATGTCGTAACTGCCTGTTAAATGTCCAACAGCCCCTGAAGCAAACTCCATATTAATGGAAACTGTCGACCATGATGTTCTTCCCGGCGCCTTTGTCATAAAGGACTGCACCCGCTTCACATCTCCTGCAAAGTAACGCATGACGTCGATAGAATGCGGATGCAGAGCCCGCATATGTAGCCATTCCGTATCTTCCTGTGCATTTTGAATGGTGAGCCTCATATTTAGAAATAAGAGAGATCCTAGTTTTCCTTGTTCCACCAATTCCTTGGCCTTATAAGCCGCAGGCGTAAAACGATGATTCAAATTGCAAGCTAGTCGTATCCCTTTCTCCCTAGCAAAGCTGACCATTTGGCGTGCTTCTTCTATTCGATTGGAAATCGGCTTCTCTACTAGTACATCCTTGCCTGCTTCAATCGCTGCCATTACAGGTTCAAAGTGGTGACTGCCTTTCTCTTCACCCGCGGTAGCTACAATGATAACATCAATGGGCACTTTATCTAGCAGATGTTTGAGATCGGTAAAGTGTGGTACACCGAACTCACGGCCGGCCGACTCGGCTCGATCCTGCATCAGATCGCAAACAGCCGCAAGCTCCGTATCGGGGTGCTTCTCGTACGCACGGCAGTGAATTTTCCCGATGTGGTTAACACCAACAACCGCAACTTTAATCAATAGTACCCTTCCTCTCCATTTAAAGTATTGGACCCCCTTACCTTTCTCTATTTCTTTTCTTTGGCCTGCAGTGATCGAGCATTTACAATAGAACCAATATAAAGAGAATCGTAAGCCTCCTGAGAAGAAGTGAACGTTTTATCTTTACCATGCCAATTCAAGTTGGTATAAATCGGATTTACCCGACCCACTTCCGTCTCGCGTCTCGCGATATGGTCTTCCATTCGTTTTCTGAGCAGGGCTACAACCTCCGGCTCTTGATCGGCAACATTGACGTTTTCTTCCGGATCCTGAATTAGATTATATAATTCTACCTCCGGCTTAAAATGAAAGTCCGGCTCCAGCGCTTGGATCAGCTTCCATTCCTGGGTTCGCCATCCGTGCTTACGCATCCATGTACATTCTGTAATGTAGAACTCGCTAATACGATCTGTTTCTTCACCGATCATCATTTTCGTAAGACTTCGGCCGTCAAATGCCACATCGGTGTCCACTTCAAGCAGTTCAAGCACGGTTGGCATAATATCGGAAATGAGGGTAACATCGGACACTCTTTTTCCTGATGGCACATGGCCCGGAAACTTGATAATAAGCGGAACGACAAGCGTACAGTCGTACAAGCCGTGATGGTCGAAATAACAATCATGTTCATATAACGTCTCACCGTGGTCAGATGTAATTACGATAAGTGTTTCTTCTTCAAGTCCGAGTGCTTTCAGCCTGACGAACAGACTCTGAATACAAGCATCCATGTAGGCTACCGCACCATCATATTGGGCCGTGACATATTCGTGATCAGTGACACCCTCTGGGATCCATGATTTCAGAAAATCTCCAAAAGGTTTAAATCCGTAGACCTGCTCCATCGAGTCATTAGCCGGGTCTTTCTCATCCGCACCATAGAAGATTCGTTCATACGGGTCCGGCGGTAAATAAGGCGAGTGTGGATCCATATGCCGCAGAAACAACAAAAACGGTTTATCCTCCGCAGCAAGCCGGTCCAGCTCAGGAATGGCTACATCGTTAAGATTTTGTGCCTTAGGAGTACGTCCTGTATCATCCGGCACCCACGATTCATAATTGAGATAACTCTGAAAACCACGTGATGATGGATTCCCCGTAAATCCAATACAAGACGTATTGTAGCCCTTTTCCCCAAGCACTTCTGCCAAGGTTTGGAGGTGCTCTCCCATCGGGCCCTTGTGCCTTAGAGCAACTACGTCTGTTTCAAATACGTCCATCCCTGTCAGCATTGAAGCATATGCAGGTGTTGTCGGAATGCTTGGGCTGAAATGCTTCTCAAACAAGACGCCTTCACTAGCAACCTTATCCAGATGAGGTGTAGTCAACCGAGAATAGCCATAGGAACTCATATGATCACTGCGCAAGCTGTCAATTCCAAAAATGATGACATTAGATTTTTTGTTTGACATCATGGTTTCCCTCCTAGCGAGCGTTTAATTTTTTTAGACAAGCGTTTAAGTATCCATAGGATTCTGCTGCGACGATCGAGACCTCTGCTAATGAATGAGATGGCCCTGCGCCGATCACTTCAAGAACAACAGGACCATCGTAATTACCGTCAACTAACACTTTGCAATAATTGTATAGATCGATTTCTCCCCGTCCGCATGCCTGCATTCCTATCTGTCCAGGTCCCTGCTCCCTACCCTTGCAATCGCGAATATGAATATGCTTTACTCGGCTCATCACGAACGGAAGAGCTTCCTCCGCGTTCTCTCCAGCCCTGTGAATATGGCTCGGATCCATATCTATTCCGAATGCTTGAGATGGAATCTCCTCCATCGCTCTAAGCGTTGTAGGCGTATTATGGATGGAGCTGCCTACATGTGCTTTTACGCACAGAGTAATACCATAGGAAGCCGCTCTTTCCGACATTCGAGCTAATGTATCTATGGAAGCCTTCAAGTCTTCTTCAACGCCAAGCTTGCCGCCAGGTCCTACATTCACGACCGGGATTCCTATTTCAGCCGCTGCCTCGAACGCGGGAAACAATCGTTCTTCATTTAACGAAGCGACCTCGGTAGATAGAAACACAAGTCCATTGTCCTTGACGATGGTTTGGAGCTCGTTTTTCTGTTCTCTCCAGCGGCTTAAATCCAAATGCTCGCACATTCCCTCTATAGCGGCGATTTCAATGCCATCATATCCGCATAGTGCGATTTGCTTTGCAGCTTCGGCAAAGCCAAATTCTTTAAATAACACAGAGTTTACGCCAAGCTTAATCATGTAAGGTGAACCTCCCTGATTTTTAAATAGCCTCTCGGCATTCGCCGAGGGAGATGGGGCATACATCGCTGTGCACCCTAATTAACTCATATTAATGAGATTAGCCTCACTAAACAGTGAGCTTCCCTCATTATCCGTTTAGCATTACTTCATAAACAGTGGATCACCGTGCAGCGGTGGAAGTGCATTAGGCCTTACTACTTCCCCGCCCCGCTCATACGATTCCTGCACCGCATGTACGTATTCCAATACAGCGAGAGCATCCCTGCCGCTTGCGCGTAATTGATCCTGTGAAACTTTATTGGATACATCCTCTAGAAAAGCATGAAGTCTGTTATTAAAGGTTCGGTTGAAATCCTGAGTTCCGAAGTCGGTAACCTCTGCCTGGATAGGGGTACTG
>NZ_JBFUHJ010000416.1:0-5017 GCF_056402455.1 Paenibacillus sp. P4_A7
GGGATATTCTTTGACCGTCATTTTAATGACTCCGGGAAACACTTTCACTACGGTTGCTTCATTAATTTGCGGTAGAGTACGAATTCTCGCTTCAATTGTTTCTGTTGATGTTCGAAAAAAAGCGTCTCCTACTAAAACTGCCGCCGCCTGCCCTATCTCCTCTTTTGTAGCAAACCGATTTCCATCAATTTGAATTTCGGCTATTTTACTGATAGATGAATTAAAAAATAAAACAGCTAGCAACGAAATAAATAGCAGAAAGAGAATGGCGAGCAGCTTCTTGTTGCCTTTGCGTTTTGGCGTAGGTTCCTTTAGTACAGGCATCTGCCCGCTCATAGCTTGTCCCTTCTTTCCCAGCGTAAACGGCAATCTTCGGCCCATAGTGGCGAAGCTGCCGTTTCACAGTGAAATATAAGCATCACATCATTGTATTGCGTATACCTCATATATTTCATAGAAACTTTCCGGTCCCGCTTATCGCCTAGCCTTAAAACATTTACGATAAGGCGGGAACCGGCAGTTTCTAACTTGCTGCTTATCTGCATATTATTAATTATTAGGCACCGGGGAATAACGTGATATACGTGCTCCCAACCTTGACAGCATTGTCTCGATTTTGTCGTAGCCTCGATCAATATGATGAATTTGTTCCACTACCGTTTTACCTTGCGCGGCTAAGCCTGCAATAACAAGCGCTGCACCTGCACGCAAATCAGTTGCTTCTACCGTCGCTCCGTATAGTCTAGGCACTCCGCGTATAAACGCAGCGTTCATATCTACACGAATATCGGCACCCATTCGAGATAATTCATCAACATGCTTCAAACGGCCTTCAAAGATCGTTTCTTTCAATATGCTCACACCGTCTGCGAGAGCTAGCAAAACCATAAGCTGCGACTGCAAATCGGTAGGAAATGCAGGATAAGGAGAAGTTACAATTCTTTCGACAGCCTTACATCTGGTTGCACTGCCGACTTTAATTATATCACCGTCGACGACAATTTGAACACCTGCACGGCGCAGAACATGAATAAGAGAGGATAAGTGGGTGGGTTGTGTATTCAGTAGCGTCACCTGACCGCGTGTCGCGGCTGCCGCTACCATAATTGTCCCCGTCACGATGCGATCCGGAATTACTCTATAACGACATGGTGTAAGTGACTGTACCCCATCAATCGTAATGGTGTCGGTTCCAGCGCCCATGATCTTTGCGCCCATCGCATTTAGAAAATGCTGCAAATCTTGAATTTCTGGCTCACGTGCTGCATTGCTGATTGTCGTACGACCTTCAGCGAGCGCAGCGGCCATCATAATATTTTCCGTAGCGCCTACACTTGGGAAGCTTAAATGAATATCGGCGCCTCTTAGTTTTTCGGCACGGCAAATAATTTGATTACCCATTTCTTCAATCTCTGCACCCAGCGCTTGAAGCCCTTGTAAATGGAGATCAATCTTACGTTCACCGATGGCGCAACCGCCTGGCTGATAAACCTGTGCTTCACCAAACCTTGCAAGCAACGGGCCCATTAAAAAAATAGAAGAGCGCATCTGTCTCATTAACGATTCCGGAACATGGGATGTATGTGCAGTTTCCGTATCCAGCACAACTGTACCTCCCGAATGCTCGGCGCGGCATCCTAATTCGCGCAAAATGTTCAGCATGACGTCGATATCAAGCAAATCTGGCACATGATCAATTGTAGTAGTGCCTTCAGCCAATAAACTGGCTGCCAATATCGGCAAAGCGGCATTTTTCGCTCCTTGGATAACTATGGTTCCTGAGAGAGGTTTCCCGCCTTCAATCACCAATTTGTCCAATGTATCACCTCCGAATTACCGCTCACCCACTACCAATACCTCAGTCACCAACAGGATTCCGTAACGTTCCTGAATCGTGCTCTGAATATTTGCGATGAGGGCGAGAACTTCTTCAGCTGTCGCTTGCCCGGTATTTACAATGAAATTGGCATGTTGTTCAGAAACCTGCGCCCCACCAAGGCGCTCTCCTTTTAATCCCGCTTCTTGAATAAGTCGAGCCGCGAAATCATTAGGCGGATTACGGAATACACTCCCTGCAGAAGCTAACTTCAGAGGTTGTGTCCGCAGCCTTCTCTCTTTGTAAGAGGCCATCACCGATGCAATTTCCTTCCGATCACCCTCTGCAAGCTCAAAGGTAGCTTCTAGAACAACACCTTTTAACTCTTGCAGAATAGAGTGACGGTAAGAGAATTTCATGTCGTCCCGTTCGTAACGCACCAATTCCCCTGTCTCCAGTACAATTTCAGCTGACTTTAAAATACGTGATACATCCGACCCGTGCGCGCCAGCATTCATATAGACGGCTCCTCCTACCGTACCTGGAATTCCCCCTGCGAACTCCAATCCAGTAAGTCCTTCTTTCCCCGACATAACGGATAGCTTAATGAACGAATAAGCAGCGCCTGCAGTTACAAGCGAACCTTCGAAACGCACGAAATCTAACTCTTTGCATGGTTTAATCACAACTCCGCGAATCCCTTTATCACTCACCAGCATATTTGAGCCTCGGCCGAGATTTGTCCAAGCGATCTGATGCTTATGCATCAAACGAACTGCAGACACTAGCTCTTCTTTGCTACGAGGGAGGATTAATATATCGGCAGGACCGCCGATTTTCCATGTTGTGTAGTTCGAGAGCGGTTCATTGTACAGGATTTCGCCGATATCGGCTTGCTCCAATTCCGCTTTAAATGCTTTCATTAGTGAACCTCCTTAAAGTTTTGCGTAGCAAAACTAGCTTCGTAAGCATGTGCTTTGGTTTTGCGTAGCAAAACTAGCTTCGTAAGCTTTCGCTGTCATAGCTGATGTAGAAATTCGATTCACCATCTCCGTTTGAAAGTGAATTCCCCTTGCAACCGGACACTTCAGCTGCTTTAACCTACCATTGAGCGACGATCACGAATATAGGGTATCTTATGCCCTTATAGACTTTTGTGTGACAATCGCCTATTTTCGATCGGTCAGCTTTATTAATTCTGCAGCTATTAACGAAGCAGAATTCGGTACCGCTAACTGCTTGGATGCTTCGCACATTTGTTTCATTCGCGATTCATCCTGAACAACCTCTTGAATAAGCGCTAACAGACTTTMACCTGTGAGCTCTTTCTCCAGCACCATCTCAGCCGCACCAGCATCCAGCAAACTGCGCGCATTGGCTTCTTGATGGTTATTCGTAACGTTTGGCGATGGTATAAGAATAGACGGCAAACCGAGCGCCGTCATTTCTGCAAGCGATGAGGCCCCTGAGCGGCTGACAACGATCGTCGCATCCGCAAGCACATCGGCCATATTATGCAAATAAGGCAGTACCTTCAACTGTTTTGTTCCAGCTGGAACTGCCTGATATATTCGAGTTGACGTAGACTCATAATAGCTCTCACCCGTTACGAAAACAAAGTAAATGTCTGGCATACGAGCAAGCAAAGGAGCCATAGTAATCATCGCTTCATTAATGGCTTTAGCGCCTCGGCTGCCTCCGACCATTAGCACGAATTTACTTCGCGGAGGTAATCCTAATGCTTCTAATCCTTTGCCTGAAGCAGCATTAAGTACATTTGTTGCACAAGGATTACCTGTGAATATTGTACGTTTTGCCTTTGGAAAGTGGTTCTCAGATTCCTTAAAACTGACACCGATTGTACTGGCATAGGAAGATAAAAAATTATTAGTTAAGCCTGGAATGGCATTCTGCTCATGAATAAACGTAGGAATACCCAGCTTGGCGGCAGCATAAACAACAGGTCCACACACATAACCGCCAGTTCCCACAACTACATCAGGTTTAAATTGGCGCAGCAACTGCTTAGAACGCTGTACGCCTTTCAAAAATCGAATGATCGTTTTTACGTTATCAAAAGAAAGCTTACGCTTGAAGCCTGTAATATCTATCGCTTCGAAAGGTACGCCCTTCTCCGGCACAATTCGGCTTTCTAAACCACGTGAAGTCCCGATGTATAATAGCTGCGTGTCTGAGTTCTTCTTCATATGCTCGCCAACAGCAAGTGCCGGATAAATATGGCCGCCGGTTCCACCGCCGGTTAATACAATACGCATGAAACCTCACCTCGAATAACGGGATATATTAAGTAAAATACCAAACGCAGTCAATAACAGCGTCAGTGATGATCCGCCGTAGCTTACAAGCGGCAATGTAATTCCTGTCACCGGCATCATACCGATAACGACTCCAATATTAATAAGCACTTGGACACCGACAATGCCCGTTATACCGACTGCAAGCAGACTTCCGAAAGTGTCGGGGGCCGCTATTGCAGTACGAATACCACGCCATATAAGAATCATGAACAATAAAATAAGAGTAGCTCCGCCGATAAATCCAAGCTCTTCCGCCAAAATAGAAAAGATAAAATCGGTTTGCGGCTCGGGCAAATAGCTATACTTTTGGCGACTCATTCCAAGACCAAGCCCTACTAGTCCTCCAGGACCAATCGCATAAAGCGATTGAATGATTTGATAGCCCCCGCCAAGCGGGTCCGCCCAAGGATCTAGGAAGTTCGTAATTCTAGCGAGTCGATAGGGCGCAACTATTATAAGTCCAATAAATCCAGCAACACCTACAAGCGCCAAACCGCCTAAATGAGCCATTCTAGCCCCAGCTGTAAATATAAGCAGCAGAGAAGCAACGAGCATAACCGCTCCCGTTCCAAGATCGGGCTGCAGCATAATGAGACCAAACGCAAGACAGACAAGGCCCAGCGGCGGCATCAATCCTTTTGCGAACAAAGTTATCGTCTGCTGCTTCTCTGATAACCACTTTGACAGAAATATAATCATAGCCAACTTCATAAATTCAGAGGGCTGGATGCCAAACGAACTTATTCCGAGCCAACTGCGTGCACCACCTCGGACGACTCCTACGCCTGGAATAAGAACGAGTATCAGCAATCCGAAACAGATAAGTAAAGCAGCCGGCGCCCATTTCTTCCAGATCGTATAGGGTGTATTCATTGTAAATATT
>NZ_JBFUHJ010000417.1:0-5016 GCF_056402455.1 Paenibacillus sp. P4_A7
CACCACTAGAATGCGAGCTGGGCATCCCACCTGATTCAAGCATATTACGAGCATCCCATTTCCCTGACTTGGCATTATGCAATGGCAGCTTTAGCAGTTGAGCTGCACCTACGGCGGCAATTGCCGTTCCTAACCCTCTATTCCTCACAACCGTTCAACCTCCCGTTCTTACTCTTACGGTAGTTTGACCGATTCCGCATGAACCATGCTTTTTATTTGTTTCATATCCTGCAGATCATCATACCTTCTCTATTTAAATTGCTCTCGATACTGACTCGGAGTTATTTTCACAATTTTCTTGAAGTTACGATTGAAATTGGAGGCTGTGCTATAACGCAGCTTCTCTGCAATGTCGGAAATCTTCATATCTGTTTCCTTCAGCCACTTCTTGGACACTTCGATTCGATATTGCGATAAATATTCTGTGAAGTTAATTCCCGTATCCTTCTTGAACACTCTGCTAATATAGCTAGGATGATAATTCAGGCGGGCAGCAAAGAGCTCAATATTAAGGTCCTTATCATAACTCTCATGAATAGCTTCAATTATTTCTTTAGAGATATTAACCTCTTGTTTTCTTTGCTTATCCTCCATCCATTTGATCAAGGGCATCAAAACCTCTTGTTCAAACCACGATTGAATTTTGTCAGGAGATTGCATTCTTAGCAAGATATCCGATGTAAAGACATCCTTCTGAAAAATATCTTGTACAGATGCTCCCGCGTCCTGCACCATCCCCGTCAAATTATTGAATAATCTACCTAAGAATATTTGATAGTCGTAGTGGTTCACAGTGTTCTCAAAATAACGAGAAACCATTTGCTCGAGGCCCTCTTTCGCTTGTACGATATCCAATTGTCTGACAGCCTCTAGAATGCGGAACTCCATATCCTTAGGATAGCGAAAGTGAACCTGCTTCTCTGGTTGAACCTCATCAATAAAAAGGATGGACTCCTGTCCCAATCGAATTCGATAGGCTAATGCATCTAAGCTTTCCTGATGCGCAACAGGCGCATGGACGAAATGACTATAGCCACGACTTATGCCAACACTGACCTTTAATTTCAGGTAATGCTTTATATTTCTCTGAATACTTTCCGCATTATTGAACACTGATACCTTAAGCGGTATGGCGACGTCAACGGGGGAGCCAACAAACAATAGCAGACACTGATTTTGAATGATCGGACTAAGCCTCATGCCTGTAGGAATGATTTCCTCAACCATGTTATGAATGGCAAACAACAACAAGTCAGTATCCTTTTCCGAATATTGCGTATCTTCTAATGTATCAATTTGCAGGGCAATCATGCACCACTGATCCCAATCGACCGGATAACCATACTTTTCAAGATTGTCCTCCAGCTCATCCGCCTTAATATCTCCTAGAAGCAACTTGATGACATAGAACACGCGTGCTTGCCTGTTTAAGCTCTCGATCTCATCGACCATTCTCGTTTGCGACTGTACCATATGTTGAACCTGATCACCAATATACTGTAGCTCATTTCCCTTTAACAGTATGGCATCAGGTTTGATGAACCTATAAATTCGACGTATCGGTGAATACATTCGAAGGGAAACAATAATTGAGGTGATAACAACAAGTACAATAAGAATGCCAATCGCGATTATTGTATAACCTCTTATGATTTTCGAATTTTCAGTGAGGCTTTCCAGTGGGGTTAGAGAAATGTAAGTCCATTGATTGTATAAGGACCGATTATAGATGACTGCATACTTCTTACCCTTAATCTCATAGCTAAAAAATCCTGCAGGCTCAGTCTTCTTTAAAAGCTCCATATAATAAGTGCTATTCCCTACATTCGTCCCAATTTCATCAGAATTCATATGAGAGAGGATGTCCCCATCGGAATCTACAATCATAACGGTTCCCAGCTGCCCTCCCCCAGTTAAACGTTTACTTATCTCGTTCATGGGAACGTTAACCGTGATCAAACCATAGGGGTCGGAGGAATTAAGAGGAATATGTTTAATCAGCTTTAATACAAAGCCTAACTTCTCATCTTTAATTAACTTCCAATAGGAACGCTTCTGATCGTCTCGGTAGGCTGTAAGCTGCTGCTTCAATTGTCGAAGATATTCATCCTGCACATTATTCGATTTTCGAGCTTCCATGGGGTACACGGACCCACTCTCCACTAGCCAGTTCTTACGAAAGCTGATCAGATGAACATCATTAATGCCCAGCTCGAATACTTGGATTTGTACCAGCTTATAAATCAAGCTCTTAAACGTCGTTAAATACTCATATTGGTAGGGAAGATCGAGCGCAGTAGACATGGAAACTGCGTTTGTCGTCACTGGTCCTCCGATCGTCTGGGTCGTAAGCGTATCGATTGTTCTCAGATGGGACTCCACCTGTTCCTTGTTCTGTTGCAGAATAAGTCGGTTTCCCGCTGTAACCTCCTCCTGAACAATCGTCGCAGATTTCGTGTACGACAAATAACCTAGCAGGAGCAGAGGCAGGATTCCCAGTATACAACTAATAAGAACAAGGCTTTTAAAGAAACTAGGTGTTTTGAATCGTTTCATGTAAGCCTCCTGAAATGTTCTCGATACAAAATTCACGTTAATTTAAATTATCAACCCATAATCAAAGTAATACAAGGGGATTGCTCTTGTGGACGCAATCCCCTCTATTCGTTATTATTTCTGAGAATATAACTCTGCCAATTCATTCGCTACCTGACTGCCACCGATTTTCTTCCATTGCTCAATCACAGCATCTAGACCCGCTTCATCGATTTTACCAAGAATAAATTGGATTGACGCGTCTTGAAGAATCGTTTTTAATTGTTCACCTTTTTCTATTTGCGTTGGAGAGATCAGCCCAATCGACGGATCTGAGATACTGACATCTGCATGCTCTTCCATTCTTGATTTCAGCATCACATTCAATTCGGATTGCCCAGGTGGATACATAGCCGCATCGTTGACAATAAGGTTTTTCAAATCGTCAATATTGAATTTCTCGTTATCCGGCTTTTCTTCATTCTCAGTCACTAGCTTCGTAAATTTTTCTGTCGCTTCTGCACTATTCTGGGTATCGAAATAGCGCAAAACCTTTTTGAGTTCGTCTTCCGTTTTCACGCTGGTCTTTGGAATCATCGCTCCGCCGTAATGTCCTGCAGTAGCGAACGCTTTACCTGCGATCGGATGTCCAGCGACCAGTTCAAAACGGTTTTTGGTTTCTTCCATTTGGAAATAGTAGAACGTGACGACCGCATCTAGCGGTTCTAGGCTGACACCGACCTTATTGTTGTACAATTCCTTTCTTGCTTCATTACGAACAACAACTGGAAAATTCGCATTGACCAGCCCTTCCGAATACAATTTCCTAACAAATTTCAGACCTTCTTTGTATTCTGCTGTCTCTATATCTTTAATGAATTTACCTTCCTCGAATTTCCAATTGTTCGGTGCCCCGAACCAAGAATAGATATCAGCAGGAACAACACCTTCGTATAACATCATACCGTAAGTATCATCTTTTCCATTACCGTCTGGATCTTTCTCCTTGAAGGCCTTCACCAAATTATAGAATTCATCAATTGTCGTTGGTAATTCCAAGCCTACCTTCTCCAGCCAGTCCTTACGGATGATCAATCCATTTCTGACAAGCGGACGAGGACGAGGGATAACATACATTTTCCCATCAATTTGCAAATTGTCCAACATTTGTTCGTTAAAGTTCGCAAGGTTAGGGAATTCTTTTAAGTAGGGGCTAATATCCCAGAACATCCCAGACTCAATACCATTAATAATCGAGGTGATAAATGGATTATCTACCATAATAACCTGAGGCATTTCCCCGGATGACATCGTAACATTTAGTTTCTCCGCATATACGTTCGAAGGAACATACGTCATTTTCAAGTCTGCTTTAGATATCTCTTCAATCGACTTGATTACCGCACCATCGTCCGCTGGAGCCGTGTCAGTGTGATAAATATTCATCATGGAAACGTTCACAATTTCTTCCGTAGCAACATCCGTCGAAGCACCCGCAGTTGTTGAAGGAMTCGTAGCAGTTGCAGGACTCTTAGTGCTATCTCCAGTATCCTCTATTTCCGCATTTCCGCATCCCGACAATACCACTGTAACCATCAGCATCAGACATAGCATCAGAACCCACATTTTATTACCTACAACCCTCTTCAAATCAATTCCTCCCTTACTCTATTTTCTATTTTATTTATTAAAAGATGCTGACGCAATAGACGCCCCATCATTTAATCGCTTGTTTGTGTAGCTTTAGAGCAGGAGATAAATGTCCTCTTTAATTAATTCTATCTCACCTCTTTCCAGGCTTTCATGCTCCAGAATGCCCCGTCTTAGCTTCACATTGGGATCCACCAGATGCTCCCCATTCGTCAGATCGAATTCCCATCCATGCCAAGGACATCGTAAAATTTCATTTTCACGACCTAATTTATATTCATAAACCTGTGAAGGTAATCGTGTACTCGTAATCGTTCCCTTGCACACCGGAGCACCGAAATGCGGGCATACATTTCTCCAAGCGACTATTTGTCCCCGTACCTCGAATAGCCCAAATTCAATGCCCTTTATCGTGACAAGCTTACATTCCCCTTCACGAATCTCATCTCTTCTAGCTATCCAATACTTGTTCACTTTCTATTCCTCCCTATCGATCATCCCTTAACCGAGCCCAAGAGGGCCCCTTTAGAGAAATGCTTTTGCAAGAACGGATAAACTAGTAATATCGGTAAGGTCGCTACCGTGATTACCGCCATCTTGACTGTATCCGCCGGAATAGATTGCTCTCCCGCTACCATTCCTTGCTCAACAAAGCCAGCTTGCGAAACCATTACGATTTGTCGCAGAAGCACTTGGATCGGCCATTTTGTTGTATCGGTGATATAGAGAATGGCATGCATATAAGTGTTCCATTGGTATACAGCGTAGAAAAGTGTAAGTGTGGCAAGCGCCGGCATTGATAAAGGGATGATGATACGGAACAGCATCCGC